>CAZOUH010000055.1:0-7695 GCA_964582935.1 uncultured Paludibacter sp. | reverse complement strand
TCATTTCTCTGCCCTATATATTGATGACCAAAAAGATGATGGAGGATTTTGGCGTCACAGTCAATTTTGAAGCGAATATTATTGATATTCGTCCGCAAACCTACAAGCCTATTCCTTATAGGATAGAACCTGATTGGTCTGCTGCTTCCTATTGGTATGAAGTTTTGGCGGTTGCAGGCAAAGGAAGTATCATCCTCAAAGGCTTGCAAAAAGAGAGCATGCAAGGCGACAGTCAGGTGGCCGAGATATTCAAACAATTGGATGTGGCTACTGAATACCAGGCAGATGGAATAAGGCTGACTGCAACCGACAACAGATGCAAAATGCTGACTTACGATTTTGTGGAACAGCCTGATTTAGTGCAAACTGTGGCTGTAACTTGTTGTTTGAAAAACATCCCTTTTCATTTCAGAGGGGTGCAAAGTCTGAAGATTAAAGAGACCAATCGCGTTGCTGCTTTGATACGGGAGTTGAAAAAATTAGGTTATGTCTTGATAGAACCCAAAGAGGGCGAATTGGCATGGGCAGGTCTAACGACAGATACGGGAAACAGTTGCACCACCATCATTTCAACCTATGATGATCACCGCATGGCGATGGCTTTTGCGGCGGTTGCACTACAACAACCAATCAAAATAGCCAATCCTGAAGTAGTCAATAAATCTTATCCAAACTTTTGGGAGGATTTTAGTCAACTATCGTAATCCAGCCGTACAAATCCGGTGCATCACCGTATTGAATATCTTGTAATTTGTGGAAGAGTTTTTCACACACTTTTCCCGGTTTACCATCTTTTGAAAAAACATAGGAAATACCGGTATCATAATCATCAATGCGCTCAATCGGACTGATTACCGCAGCTGTTCCACAAGCGCCGGCTTCTTCAAAAGTAGCCAGTTCTTCTACGGGAATCTGACGGCGTTCGACTTTCATACCCATTTCTTCTGCCAAGATCATCAAACTCTTATTGGTAATAGAAGGCAAGATAGACTCAGATTTTGGTGTTACATAGGTATTTTCCTTGATGCCGAAGAAATTCGCAGCCCCACATTCATCCATGTATTTCTTTTCCTTAGCATCTAAATAGAAAATATTGGAGTAGCCCAACTTATGGGCGTATTCGTTAGCTACCAAACTGGCTGCATAATTACCGCCTACTTTGTATTTACCTGTACCCAAGGGTGCAGAGCGATCGTACTGACGCATAATCACAAAAGGCGTGGTGGCAAAACCACCTTTGAAATATGGACCAACCGGTGCTACAAAAACGACAAAAAGATATTCTTTAGCAGGATTCACACCCAATTGTGGACTGGTTCCAAACAAAAAAGGACGGATATATAAAGAAGCACCTGAACCATAAGGAGGAACAAAGCGCTCATTGAGTTTTACGGCTTTGACAACAGCTTCTTGGAATTTTTCCACCGGAAGGGCTTGCATTAAAATTCCATTACAGGAATCTTGCAAACGTTTGGCATTCTCATCCAAACGGAAAATTCTAATTTTGTCGTCTTTCCCTCGAAAGGCTTTCAAACCCTCAAAGACTTCCTGTCCGTAATGCAGACAAGTTGCTGCCATATGCAGATTAATATACTCATCTTCATGCACTTCTAACTCACCCCACTGATCATTAGAGAAAGCACAACGGATGTTATAATCCGTTTTTCTGTAACCAAAACCAATATTACTCCAATCTATCTGTCCCATGATAATCCAAAAAATTTATGCAAAAGTATAAAAAAAACCTCAATTAATGGTCTTTCAAAATCAAAATTGACTCATTCCCCATATTAAACAACAAATCAATGATGCTTAAATTAGCTTGAAAACCCAATTTATGTTCAAAAACTTGATAATAAGGCTTTAGGTTTTCAATATATGGACTTCCCTTTGGAGAAATGCGATGGCGCAAATCTATGGTATCGTCTGTAAATTGATGTTGATAGTCAGCTGTCAAGGATAAATTTACATCTATGTCCATTAACTCCAAGATAACCGATTGCAATTCGAGATTGAAGTCCCATAAAAACTGCTGATTTTTCTCATAAAAAGGAACTAAATCATCTACATAATATTCAAAAAAAGGACTTGAATTATAGGCTGCTTCAATGGAACGCCAATGTTGCTGTTGCCAATTTTTAAAGTCTGCAATTTTTACATCGCGAATATTATTTTTTCCGAATTCCGACTTCTCAATGGGGATGGTCAAATTCATCAAACCATTTGCGGTAGCGATGGTACATCGGTTTCTATAAGTTTGCTTCACATAAGATTCCTGTTGTTCCAAAAACACCTCTTCTGCATTCGCCAATATCTTATAATAAGCTATCGGTGCAAGATAAGCAGTACTTAAACCAAACTTTCCACTGATAGGATGAGATGACAAGCTATCTTCGGGCATTTTTAAAAAAGCGATTGAATCTGATTTTTCCGGAGAGCCAGGTTTTATCTTTATCTAAGGACAACCAGACCACTACAGGTCTTCCAACCACATGATCTTCAGGAACAAAGCCCCAATAGCGTGAGTCGGCTGAATTGTGGCGATTGTCGCCCATCATCCAATAATAATCCATTTTGAAAGTATAGCTGTCGGTTTCAACGCCGTTAATTACAAATCCATCTCCTGTGCGTTCTAAAGCATTATGCTCATATACACGTATAAGACGCTCATATACAGCAAAATTATCTTGATCGAGTTTCAGGGTTTCACCTTTTTTGGGAATATATATTGGTCCCATATTATCGCGATTCCAGCCTTTGCCACTACCCAAGGGGAATACATCACCACCTAACTCATAAGGTTCGATGGCTATTTTTTCCACACCCGGATACCGCTGCATCTTTTGATACATCTCTGTGGTAAGCGGAAAATGATAAATCGGCTTAGCCGGATCCATACCCAAGTACGATATCAAATGAAAGTCGTATTGTGCATTTAACATATGCCTGTCTTCTTTGCTGATACCTATTTTGGTCTGCATATCAGCAGAAAGATACCTGCCGTCCGTCTGCACGTAATAATTAAACTCAATTCCGGAATGGTCTTCCTGAGGAATATCATTTACATAGATTTGGTTATCTCGAATTTCAAACCTATCGCCGGGCAAGCCTACACATCTTTTTACATAATTCTCGCGGCGATCAACCGGACGATACACGATGTCACCGTATTCTTCTTTTTTAGAACGGATGGCTTTTCTTCCCGCAGCCATAATCTCATCCATAGTAGGCTGTGTATCTACAGATTGATAACGCAAGCTGTTCAAACCTTCATAATAACAACTGACATAATAATCCGGATTTTGTTTATTGACAGCAACCGTATCTCCGGTAGGGAAGTTAAAGACCACAATATCATCTCTTTTAATGCTGTCGAATCCCTTCAGTCTTTTATATTCCCACTGCGGTTTTTCTAAAAAAGACTTGGTATTGACGATGGGAAAAGTGTGTTGAACCAATGGAAACGAGAGCGGTGTGTTGGGAACACGCGGTCCGTAACTCGCTTTGCTGACAAAAAGAAAATCTCCTACCAGCAAAGTTTTTTCTAAAGAAGAAGTCGGTATCTGGTAATTTTGAAACAGATAGGTATTGATAAAATACACGGCAACCAAAGCAAAGACGATGGCATCCACCCATCCCATAATTGTCAAAACGGTTTTATTCTTCGATTTCTTCCACCAGGTCCAAGGAATATATTTGGTTACAAAGGCATCAAAAACAACGGGCAGCAGGAACAGCCACCAGAAGTTACCAACCCAAACAATAAACAATATGTAAATCAGACACCAGATACCGGCTCGTATCCACTGCCCGGTGGTGGCGTGCAAACGAGACTTCAGATCATACGACTGCTGTTCTTCTTCCTGCACAAATCCTTTTGTTTCTTTTTGCTTACTCATAGTTTGTTCAAATTATTGTAACTTCAACATGTCCTGCATGGTGTAGAAACCCTTTTTTCCTACTAAAAATTCAGCTGCCATCACGGCGCCCAATGCAAATCCGTGGCGGTTATTCGCTTTATGTTCAATAGTAATCGTGTCTATTTCAGAGCTGTACACAACGGTATGTGTTCCCGGAACTTCATCTTTACGAATTGATTTAATGGCTAAATCGTCCGGTCCACCTTCAGCTGTTTTAGACCATTGCTTTTTCCTGTCTAAATTTTCAATGATTTCTTCGGCTAAAGTGATGGCAGTCCCGCTGGGAGCATCCAATTTCTGTGTATGATGAACCTCTGTGATACCCACGTTATAATATGAAAATTGGTTCATCAGCTTCGCTAAATATTGATTGACCGCCCTAAAAATACTGACGCCCACACTGTAATTAGAACTCCAGAAAAGTGCATGTCCATTGGTTTCAATCTCGTGTTTCAATGCCGGTAAATGCTGGTTCCAACCGGTAGTTCCGCAAACAACGGGCAGTCCGACTGCAAAGGCACGCAAGATATTCCCTAAGGCAGCATTTGGCGTAGAAAACTCGATAGCCACATCAGCTTTCTTAAATACATCCGATTCAAAATCAGCTATATTATTCACATCTATAATACAAGTGATTTTATGCCCACGATCCATGGCAACGCGTTCAATGATTTGTCCCATTTTTCCGTACCCAATCAGTGCTATTTTCATCTCTCCAATAAAATTTTCAATTTATATTTTTGTTGTTATTAATTCAATACTCTATGCTAACAGATCATTATTTTTACTTCTAATCCTCAACCTGATATAAAGCTTTGACAAGGTGTCGGTTTACAGACTATTTCCCTCAAAAAACATAAAACCACAACACATTCTTTACGAGATAGATTAATATTGATTTGTTCTTAATAAAACGAGTGTACAAGCCTCTTCATAAGCAATCTCATTCTTTTTCAACAACTCCTGAAACTCCGGATTTTCTGTTCCAGGATTAAAAAGTACGCGTTTCGGTTTGACAGCTATCACATAATCATAATATACAGCTTGATTTTTCGGACCTACATACAATGTTACGGTATCAATATCATTGAATTGAATTTTCTCTGTTTGAATGGTCTGATTAAATATCGTATCAGGACGCAGACCAAGAAGTTCAATCTCATGTCCGTGTTTCAACAGACTTTCAGCAGCTTTATAGGCGTATCGCTCGGGATTGCTGCTTGCTCCTATGATTAATGTTCGTTTCATATTTCTAATTGTTTATTTTGTACTTTACAATTTTTCTCAACGGTACAAAACTATAACAACTTTATTGATACTTTTGCTTACAATGATAAATAAAAATCAAGCACTTCAAAGATTTCTTCTTTTGTAGCAGTTTGATTGATCTGAATATCCCCAATATCAGCCAGTAATGTAAAATTGATGTCTTTAGACTCATTTTTTTTATCATGTGTCATCAATTCGTAAAGTACCTCATAATCCTTACAATCAAAACTAAACATGCCGTAATAGGTTTTGGTAAGATTTTTCAGTTTTAATAAATACTCCTGAGGAAAATCAAATTTCATATGGGATAAATACAACTCACACAACAAACCCCACATCACAGCATAACCGTGTAATACCGGGCGATTGACACGGTATGAAAAAGTCTCGAAAGCATGTCCGAAAGTATGACCTAAATTCAATGCTTTTCGTATGTTTTGCTCCGTCGGGTCCTGTTCTACCACCCATTCTTTCACCCGAATATTAGATTCGACTAAGGTACGCAAAACGTCAAAATTTACCTTTTCCAAATCAAAAGCACTCACTTTCTGCCATTCAGCTTTCGAATAAATCAGGGCATGTTTAATCATTTCGGCATAGCCGGAACGTATATTTTCAATGTCTAATGTTTTGAAAAAGTCGGTATAAATCAAGACGCTGCGAGGTGGATTAAAAACCCCGATTTCATTTTTGTATCCTAAAAAATTAACACCTGTCTTTCCGCCTGTAGCGGCATCCACAGCACCTAACAAGGTCGTAGAGATATTGATATAAGCAATCCCGCGTTTAAAGGTAGAAGCTACGAATCCTCCGATATCCGTAATCATGCCACCACCTAAATTAATCAGCAAAGATTTACGATTTGCCCCATTTTCACTCAGGTAACGCCAAATTTCGATGGCAGAATCAATATTTTTATTTTCATCACCTGAAGGAATGGTAATCAGATGTGCTCCTTTCAAACGCGACAAGTCCTCTATCAGAGGATAACAAAAACTCAAAGTGTTATCGTCTGTCAGGATAAAAATATCGGATGATGGATGGTCTCCTACAGCTCCAAGAACTGCTTTTTTAATGTCAGTGCAAATGATTGCAAGCTGCTGACTCATGTTAATTCAATTAAACAGCAAAGATACATTTTTTCTTCATTAAAAGAATCAAATCGATACAATTGCAAATACAAATTCTCTAAAAAAGAATCATTTTCAAAAACAATCTGTTAAATTTACAGCATAAAAAACTAAAATTTACTTATGCAAGCTCATCATATGAAAATATGTTCATATATTTGCACGACTTTATTAAGAATAATGAAAGAGTTCTCTCATATGGAAGATGCAGCTTATATGTTAAAGGCAATCGCTCACAGTACGCGCCTGTGTGTTATATCCCTTTTAGCAAAGGAAGACGAATTGAATGTGACGGAGATCAGTGAGCAACTGCAATGCGAGCAATCGTTGTTATCGCATCATTTGACCAATATGCGGGCGAGGGGTATTTTAAACTGTCGCAAGGAAGGAAAAAACTGTTTTTATTCTTTGAAAAACAAACAAATTACGAAAATATTAGACTGTATTCAATCGAGTCAGTGTGCTGAATAACATTTGAACTTTAGTATATAGAAGCGTGTTACATCACTAAATATCAAGCGACGTGATTAAAGAATTTATAAAAAAACATATTTTAAAAATAATAGGAATATCGGTAGGCATGATATCCGGGTTCTTATACTACCATTTCATTGGTTGTCGGTCGGGGACTTGTCCGATTACGTCGAATCCATATATCAGTATCCTTTATGGGGCAGTATTGGGTTATTTATTTTTCGATTTATTCAAACGCAAAAAAACAACATAAATAAAGAAACATCATGAGAAAATTTTTTGGAGCGTCCATCATGCTCATCACCATCTCTTTTACTGCTTGTGCAAACCAATCAACCCAAGCCGGGCAGGATGCAAATGAAGCGGAATTAAAAACAGAAAACAACAATATCAAAACAAAAGAAACAAAAAAAATGGGAACAATTCATTTAACTAAAGCTGATTTTTTAGAAAAAGTTGCAAATTATGAGGCAAACCCAAGTGAGTGGAAATACTTAGGAGACAAACCGTGTATCATCGACTTTTACGCAGATTGGTGCGGACCCTGTAAGGTGGTAGCTCCGATTCTTGAAGAGTTAGCCAAAGAATACGACGGACAAATTTACATCTATAAAGTTGATACAGAGCAGGAACAAGAATTAGCAGCAGCATTTGGTATCCGCAGTATTCCATCTTTGCTGTTTTGTCCGATGGACGAACAACCACAAATGGCTATGGGTGCTTTGCCAAAAGAAACTTTCAAAGAAGCCATTAAGGATGTATTGTTGAAAAATGCAAATTGAGGTTTGATTAGATACTTTCCATCTGAATGGAAAAAGAGAGGCTGTCTTTTGTTGGGCAGCCTTTTTTTTCTTTGTACTTTTTCTTGATAAAAAGTACCCAAAAATCAAGACTGCGCCTGC
>CAZOUH010000054.1:4368-7722 GCA_964582935.1 uncultured Paludibacter sp. | reverse complement strand
TTATATATTACGGAAAAATGAGAAGAATCATTCTATTTGCTTTTATCATATTCAGCACTGCAACTGCCTTTTCGCAATTTCGGCTCAACGCCGATTTATTAAAATTGAACAATGTATTCAATGCAGTCACTAATCTCTATGTCGATTCTGTAGATGAAAAGAAATTGGTAGAAACGGCAATTATTGCGGCTTTGAAGGATTTAGACCCTCACTCATCATATATTCCGAAAGAAGAAGTCGATAAGTTAAATGAGCCTTTGGAAGGAAGTTTTGAAGGAGTAGGCATACAATTTCAGATTTTTAACGATACCATTTTGGTGGTGCAAACCATTACCGGGACGCCGGCGGAAAAGGTGGGCGTATTGCCGGGTGACAGGATTGTGTATATAGATGATGAATTGATAGCCGGACAAAAAATTCAAAATTCGGATGTGACTAAGCGGTTGCGCGGAAAGAAAGGTTCAGAGGTAGAGGTGAAGATTTTGCGCCGTGGCGTGCCTGAGTTAATTCTTTTTAAAATCATCCGCGATAAAATACCGGTCAACAGCATCGATGCATCTTACATGATAGACAAAGAGATTGGCTATATCAAAATTAATAATTTTGGTAGCAAAACCGTTGATGAATACAAAACTGCATTTTCCGCTTTGAAAAAGCAGGGGATGAGACATTTAATTTTGAATCTGCAAGGTAATGGAGGGGGGTATCTCAATGCAGCCATCGAATTGGCGGATGAGTTTTTAAGTCGTGATAAACTGATTGTATATACGGAAGGCTTAAGGCAAAAGCGCATGACTTCCAACGCAACGGCTATAGGCGGTTTTGAACAAGGAAAGTTGATTGTGTTGGTAGATGAATATTCTGCATCAGCCAGTGAAATTGTCTCGGGAGCCGTACAGGATTGGGACAGAGGAATCATTGTGGGCAGACGGACGTTTGGCAAGGGTTTGGTACAACGCCAAATTCCTTTATCCGACGGGTCTATGCTGCGTTTAACAACATCGCGCTATTATACGCCCAGCGGCAGATCCATTCAGAAACCCTATAAAGATGGCGTTGATAAATACAGAAAAGATTTGGTGGACAGGTTTGAGCATGGTGAGATGCAGCACATGGATTCCATTCATTTTGCTGATTCGCTTCAATACACAACCAACGTATTAAAAAGAACGGTTTATGGCGGGGGCGGCATCATGCCCGATGTTTTTATTCCTTTAGATACGACTCGTTTTACTGATTTTCATAGGAAAATTGTGGCGCAAGGTGTCATGAATAAAATTGTGGTTCAGTATAATGACAGAAACAGAGACAGTTTAAAAAAGAAATACCGTAATTTCGACCAATTCAAAAATACATTTACTATCGAAACAGAATTGTTGGATGAAATGAAAGAAATGGCTGAACAAGAAGGCATTGTGTATGATGAAGAGCAATACAACTTATCAAAAGATCTGATAAGTTTACAATTAAAAGCCCTTATTGCGCGCGACATCTGGTCGATGAACGAATACTATCGCATCATGGATGCAGAAAATGAAGCTTTGCAACGCGCTATTCAGATTCTTCAATCTGCTGATGCATACGATCAAATTTTAACAACCCGCAACCCGTAACCCGCAACCCGTAACCCAATCATGCTCCTTTATCTCTCCCAACATTACATCGAAATCATCGGCACCTTGCTAAGCTTGGTGTATCTCTATTTGTCAATTAAGCAGAACGTCAACTTATGGATTTTTGGTTTTTTAGGTTCAGCTTTGTATGTGGTAGTTTTCTTTCAGGCAAAGTTTTATGCCGATATGTCATTGCAGTTTTATTATATAGGGGTGAGCGTATATGGATGGTTTAGTTGGAGGAAAGGCAAACTTGAAACAGGCGAGGAATTGCCGGTGACCCGCATCGGATGGCACCAGGCCATCATGTTGACCGTACTGACTGTCGTGGTGTTTTTTGTGTATTATTACATCTTGGTCAACTATACAGACTCGCCGGTTCCTTTTGGAGATTCACTGACGACGGCACTGAGTATTACTGCCACTTTGATGTTGGCTAAAAAAATGCTTGAGCACTGGTTGCTGTGGATAGTTGCAGATGCCGTATCCGTCGGACTATATATCTACCGCGGTTTATATCCCACTACTGCACTGTTTGTTGTATATACTATCATGGCAGTTGTAGGATGGATCAGTTGGAGAAAATCGCTTCAAAAATCAAATAGTTAATAATGCGAAATAATTAAAGAAATTTTTCTTTAATCTAAGAAAACATCTTATTTTTGCAAAGTTTTTTGAAAAGCTGAACCAGCTTGAGATTTGATTTGTTATAGAATAGTCGGGTTTACTTTTCAATCTTTATGTTGGCAGAGAAGATTATCAACTAATTAATAAATATTCAAACTCATTTTTTATGTCTAAAGTAACTGTAATAGGTGCCGGAAATGTTGGTGCAACATGCGCAAACGTATTGGCTGTAAATGAAGTAGCAGACAAAGTAGTATTGTTGGATGTGAAGGAAGGTGTTTCCGAAGGAAAAGCCTTAGACATCATGCAGACTGCCACTTTATTAGGATTTAACTCTACGGTAGTAGGAAGCACGAATGATTATACGCTTACCGCTAATTCTGACGTGGTTGTGATTACATCAGGCATACCCAGAAAGCCCGGTATGACCCGCGAAGAACTGATTGGTGTGAATGCCAATATCGTGAACTCAGTAGTTGAAAACGTACTGAAACATTCTCCCGATGCTATTTTGGTGATGATTAGTAATCCTATGGACACCATGACTTATCTGACTTTAAAAAATACCGGTTTACCTAAAAACAGGGTGATTGGTATGGGTGGTACTTTAGACAGCGCGCGTTTCAGATGTTATTTAAGCAAGGCATTGAATGCACAACCCAATGAAATTCAAGGTACTGTTATAGGCGGTCATGGCGACACAACCATGATTCCTCTGACTCGTTTTGCTTCCTATAAAGGTCGTCCGGTTTCTGATATTTTAGATAAGGAAACATTGGACAAAGTGGTTACAGATACCATGGTAGGTGGTGCAACATTAACGAAACTGATTGGTACATCTGCTTGGTATGCTCCCGGAGCTGCTGCGGCTTATGTGGTGAAATCTATCTTACGCGACCAGAAAAAAGTGATTACCTGCTCTGTTGCTTTGGAAGGTGAATATGGTCAGGAAGATATCTGCATGGGCGTGCCTGTGGTGGTTGGTAGAGGTGGCGTTGAGCAAATCCTTGATTACAACTTGAATGAAGAAGAAATGGAATTGTTTGTAAAAAGCTGTAATGCCGTAAGAGCAACGAATGATGTGTTGAAGGAAATTGGCGTGATTTGAGTTGCG
>CAZOUH010000054.1:2102-4268 GCA_964582935.1 uncultured Paludibacter sp. | reverse complement strand
TTCCACTATCTTTGTCACCATCATTCAACTTAAAATTGATTATCATGAAGGCTAAAATTTTAATGCTGAGTTTGCTGTTCTGCTCGTTGAGCATTTTCTCTCAAGAGAAGATCAAAACCGGTTTTGGTTTTGGAGCCATTCCGGCTGTCTCTTTTGATTCCGACTTGGGTTTTCAATATGGTGCTATCGTGAATTTGTTCCATTATGGAGATGGTTCGCGCTATCCCAAGTATGATCATTCTTTGTACATGGAGTGGTCACGTTATACCAAAGGTACCGGTATCAACCGCATCATGTACGATTCCGAAAAGTTGATTCCGGGTATCAGGACTACAGTGGACGTGACTTATTTCACCGATCAGATGATCAATTTTTACGGTTTCAACGGTTATCAATCTATGTATGATGAAAACAAATCTCGCTTGTTCAATAGTATGGAGCGTAATATGTTCCGTGCCAAAGCAGATTTTCAGGGTAATTTTGGAGCATCAAATTTTGGTTGGGTAGGTGGATATTCTTTCTATAACTTTACTGTAGATACAGTGAATATTGACAAGTTGGGGTTGGAAGCAGAAGCAGGTGGATCCTTGTATCAAAGATATGTAAGTCGTGGAATTATTGATGCTGATGAAGCCAATGGTGGGTATATTAATTATCTGAAAATAGGTCTGAAATACGACTCTCGCGACCAACAGGCATTTGCATCCAAGGGTATTTGGACAGAAGCTGTGGTGCAATCGGCTTTAGGTTTAGGTGCTTTCAATCCTAATCCACACACCAAATTTGCTTTGATTCACAGGCAGTACTTTCCCATCATCAAAAATGATATGGTGTTTGCATACCGATTGACTTACCAAGCTACCTTAGGTAAAAACAAAGTTCCGTTTTATGCACAACCCTTGTTGATAACCAGCTTTCTGACGGCTGCCGAGAATCAGGGTTTGGGTGGTAAAAGATCGTTGCGTGGTGTTTTGCGCAACAGGGTAGTGGGCGATGATATTGCTTTTGGAAATTTTGAATTCAGGTATAAGTTTTTGAAGTTCACTGCTTTCAATCAGAATTTCTACTTGGGAACCAATGTCTTTTTTGATAGTGGAATTATCCTGAAACCCATCGCTATTGAAGGTTATGATACCATGACACAAACTGCAAAAGATGAATTGATGCTGCAAGATTATGAAAAAGGGAAATTTCACAATGGAGCGGGTATTGGTTTGAAAATCGGCTGGAATGAGAACTTCATCATTTCCGTTGACCATGGTCGTTCGTTAAACAAAGAAGATGGTGTGGCAGGCACTTATATCAACCTGAATTATATGTTCTAATGTTGATTACAACGGCTTTTTTATCTTTTGCACTTACAGTTTTTTACCTTTTGCTGATATCATCACTGATGAAAGGATGGAATAACATTCCTGATTTTGTTAGTAAAAATGAAATGGTAAAAGACGATCAAGCTATATTAATAAAGCCATCTATTGTTATAGCTTGCAAAAATGAGGAGCGGAATTTACCCCACTTAATCGAGGCGCTTCAACAACAAAGTTATCAAGACTTTGAATTGATATGGGTCAATGATTTTTCTACTGATAACACAGCACAAATGCTACAAACATCTTTAGTCAAGTTCACAGATAGCAAAATCTTACAGTCTCCGAAACCCGGAAAAAAACATGCGCAAGCTTTGGGTATAAAAACAGCGTCAAACGACTTCATCATCACTACAGATGCTGATTGTGTTCCTGATTCCAAATGGATACAGACTTTGGTGGAATTTCAGCATAAGCAGCAAGCTGACTTGATTATTGCTCCTGTAAAATTTAATGATGGGCATACTTATTTTGCCAAGTTACAAGAATTAGAATTTGCCACTTTAGTAGGTTCAGGCTTAGCTGCTGCCGGTAATGGGAAAGCTATTTTTTGCAATGCTGCCAATATGGCTTTCAGCAAACGAAGCTGGTTAGACAGTCAATCGGATTTGCATCAAGAAGAAATATCCGGAGATGATGTTTTTTTATTGCATGCCATTAAAAAGCGAAAAGGTAAAATTGTGCCTTTGCTTTCGCCAGACGCAGTTGTGATGACCACTCCCAGTCCTGATTTAAAATCTTTTCTGCATCAGCGTGCCAGATGGGCTTCTAAATCTTTCAAATACACGGATTGGGA
>CAZOUH010000054.1:0-2002 GCA_964582935.1 uncultured Paludibacter sp. | reverse complement strand
AAAAAAGATTGGTGAGTTTTGGTCGTTCTTTTAGTTACTCACACGTAGCAAATCACCTTGCAGCATGATTTTGTATCGCTTCAAACCTTCTTTGGAAGGTCCTGTTGTGGGATGTCCGATCCCAAAACTGATGTCGTAAACACTACCGCAACTGTCGCACTCCAACTGACCTAAACCATTGGGCTTGACTTTGACAGATGGAAGTGCTTCATGCGGACAAGCCAAATCAAAAGCGCAAAACTTAGCTTCAAAATCCGCATACACAATCACTCCTCCATAACCAACCCTTTCAGTTAATTCTTTCCCCATCCTGGGTTGTTCGAATAATTCGTATGAATTGTTGTTGTTTTTAAGTGTGGTATTATAGGGGGCTAAACGTAAATCTATATCTATAAAGACAGGATAATCAGGGATGGAGGACACATAATTACCCTCACATCCCATCAGTAAAACTACCCACGCAAAAGATACGAAAATGCAAATTTTACATTTTGCTCTTAGAAATTTCATCCTGTTATTGATGCAATTTGTCCTAATTCTTCCGTAGAAAAATCAAGATTTTCCAAAGATTGAATATTATCGGCAAGTTGTTTTAAAGAACTTGTTCCAACAATCACCGAACTGACTGCCGGATGGTGCAGACACCAACTCAGCGCCATTTGTGCCAATGTTTGTCCCCGCTCATTAGCAATTGTATTTAGAAGACTGACCTTTGCTAAGACTTCGGGCGTAATTTGCGCTTGTTGCAGAAAACCGTGGGATAATGCAGCACGAGATTTTTTTGGAATACCCTGCAAATACTTATCACTCAGAATCCCTTGTTCTAAAGGAGAATAACCAATGAATCCCAACCCCTTATCCTGTACCAGTGGGAAAATTGAATCTTCTATGTTTCTCGTAAGCATATTGTATTTTCCTTGATAGAGTAAGCAAGGCGTACCATTTTCTTGCAACAGTCTGATGGCTTTTTGGGCTTTATCTTCAGGATATTTTGAAATACCGATATACAAGGCTTTACCTTGTTTTACAATGTCAGATAATGCGCCCATCGTTTCCTCCAAAGGAGTGTTGGGATCATACCGGTGCGAATAAAAAATATCCACGTATTCTAATTGCATGCGTTTCAGACTTTGATTGATGCTGGCTATCAGATATTTTCGTGAGCCGCCGTCACCATACGGACCATCCCACATTTCATGTCCGGCTTTTGTGCTGATAATCAACTCATCACGATAAGAAGCAAAATTGCTCTGCATTATTTTGCCAAAGTTTTGCTCTGCGCTGCCAAAAGGACGACCATAATTATTAGCCAAATCGAAATGGGTGATGCCATGGTCGAAGGCGTAGCGCAACATGCGTACTGCTTCTTGATAATCATCAACATCTCCGAAGCTATGCCATAACCCCAAAGAGAGTACGGGCAATTGCAGTCCGCTGCGACCACAATATCTATACGGCATCACAGCTTGATAGCGCTGACTATTAGGAACGTATGACTGATCTGACATATTAATATGCAATTAAACGAAATCGTTCGAACACAATTTACAAGCAAATTGGTCTGGAAAAATTAAAACTCCACGGTAGGCGCTTTTTCGCTTCCCGCCTCTGCTTCAAAATAAGCCCTTCTTTCAAATCCGAAAATGGAACCGATTACATTGGTTGGGAAACGGCGCAATTTAGCATTGTAGTTGTTACTTGCTTCATTAAATCTTGTTCTTTCCGTAGAAATACGATTTTCAGTACCTTCTAATTGTACTTGCAGCTCCCTGAAATTTTCATTGGCTTTCAAATCAGGATAGTTTTCTGTAATCATCAACAACCGACCTAAAGCTGAACTCAACTCTCCTTGTGCAGCTTGGAATTCTTGCAATTTTTCCGGAGTCAGATTATTCGGGTCAACTGTTACTTGCGTGGCACGTGCCCTTGCAGCAACAACATCTTCCAAGGTACTGCTTTCGTGAGCAGCATAGCCTTTCACAGTTGCCACTAAATTAGGAAT
>CAZOUH010000053.1:6085-7742 GCA_964582935.1 uncultured Paludibacter sp. | reverse complement strand
CAGGAACATAAAAACAGCAGGATGCTCTTTTCACAAGAACATCCTGCCTTTTTATTCAATCAGACTGTTACAACCCAATCAGCATTTAGTCTTCAATTGCTTCAACATAAGTGGCTGAGATAGTTGTACCATTCACAGAGGTAGCTGTAACAACAATCTTGTATTCGCTTGCAGTTTCCGTAACGACTACTTCACCATCATCGAAATACCAGATTTTACCGAATGCGGCAGCTGCTCCATTAATGGCATAACTGCCATACAACTTATCTTTGTATATTTCTCCCGGTGAAAAATCTTCATCAACGATGGTATAAGTACCGGCAGCAAGACGTTCGGGTTCATCTCCGATAGGATAAAGAACATCAATAATTTCATCTATCACGATGGTTCCGTTTTTACCGGATAAGGTGAGTGTTCCAAAAGAGAAATCCATACCTCCATCATAATCCTCATCTATATTCTCAGACTCAAAACTGAAATCAGTCATTTCCCAGTCAATAGTCTCTTCTTTCAAAGGTTCACGTAAAAAGGCTGGATCGGCAGCTTCAATAGCTCCTGTATAGGTCAGTTCCAATTTAGAACCATTATTCAATACCAAATCCATTTCTACTTTGTAGTTCTCACCTGTTTTAGAGACTTTTACAGTGCCATTGCTCATGCCGACTTTTTCTGCATCCGCTGCGATAGCACCATCATGCAACACAATCAAGTAAGCATTTGAGAATGTGCCGGCTTCGGGTTCTTCACTCTTATCAAAAGTAAATTCACCCTCTGGAAAATCGGACACAATACTATCGCTCAGTTCAAAATAAACCACATAACCATTGCCTGCATAAGCATTTTCTGTGATGGCTTGACTGGCAATTTTATAGTTTACCGATACATCTTTACTCATCAGACGCAAACTATACACTTCAGTACCTACTTCATTGGCGTCACCCAAAAAGTAAGCTTCTGATTGTGTTAAATTTTTCCTGGCTTGCTGAAGTCCATCCAACACTTCCGTATCATGATCGATGGGCGTACATAAAGTAAGTACTACAGCCAAAGCAAGCAGCGTAATCTTATTAATTAATGTTTTCATATAATTTTATACTTTATTGTTTCTGTTTTACTTACGAATAATAGGCAGCTTTTTGCCCGGTTGCAACTTTTGAACCTTCGCTTGTGCTTTCACTCCGGCTGGTTCATCTTCATCTTCTTCAGCTGTTTGATCAATAATACTGACTGAACCTGTCCAACTTGCTTTAATCTCAGATCCCAAAGCTGATTTACCTTCAACTTGAATGGTATAAACATCGTCTGCCTCAGCAATCTCAACCTTTCCTTCTGTTAAATACAAGGTGGCACCAATTGATGGAACTTCAACATAGCTGCCATCAGGCTCGCCTGCCTTGAATCCTGCCCGCATTGTATTTTCTTTGTCAGAAGCATTGATGGGATACTCACCGGTCGGCAATAATTCACCGCCGACATAATCTGTCAACAGGCTTAATACTATATCACCATTGCTACCGGATAAAGCAATCTCAAACTCATCTACGATAGCATAATCAGCACTTCCATATTGGTCTTCAATTTCATAGGAATACCCCTCATACCCCCAATAAGAAACTTCAGCTGATGACATGGTCCAATCAAGATTGACAGTTGCATC
>CAZOUH010000053.1:0-5985 GCA_964582935.1 uncultured Paludibacter sp. | reverse complement strand
CATAGCAGAAAAATCCACCTCAACTTCTTTAAGGCTTTCTCCGGCTGCAAACTTAACGGTATCTTCCAACAGGAAAACACCTTTTTCATCAATTATTTGCAAGGGGAGATCAAAAGCTCCTGTTGCATTTCTTCTACCTATTTCGATGGAGAAGACAGTGTCATCGTCCGGCAAAAAAGCCATGGATTTCTCGTTATTCTCTGAAAAATAAGCTTGTGTTCCTGTAGCTGTATCTTCAGGAGAAGCATCTCTGACAAGCTCGTCCACACAAGCTGTGAAGGAGACGCCCATCAACATGAGGGCAATGCCTAATAGATATATTTTATATATTGCTTTCATATATTTTTTATTTACTGATTAATTACAAACTTGTTATGCTTTAGGAGGAGCTACTTTTTCGTTATTGTCTTCTTCCTTGATTCCCTTATTAGCTTCAATCTCAGTTTTTGGTACTAACCACAATAGGATAGGGGCTTCAGCCTCTATGTTAAACTGCCAGGCAGCAGGGAATGAGGTAACGCCGTCTTCAACACGTGTAACAGGTTTTTTCAGGCGCATCACATCATAGAATGAAAATCCTTCGCCCCATAACTCGATGCGACGTTGGAACCAAATTTCATCTACAAGGGCAGAAGCACCGGCAGGTGCCGTATAACCACTACCTCTCACCATACGATTGCCATTTACAAATTCTTCCAAAACAGACTTGGCTTCTCCGGCATTGCCTGACATAGCCAAGCCTTCAGCTTTGATAAGAATCATTTCTTCCGCACGCATCAAGAACCAGTCTTGCGCGGCTGTTTGATTATACAAACCGGCTTCTCCTTTATAAGGACCGAATTTAACATTGGTGTAAGTGCCGAAATCAGCATCAGAAGATGCCACTTCGCGCCACTCATCATAGACGGGCTTGTCAACCAAAACAGATGCCTCATCCTCATCCAACCACCATTGTTTTCTAATATCCGCACCGGATATTTTGTCGTACAAAGGTTTGTTGATTTTTCTCCATGCACCAACACCTACATAACCATCAGTATAGAAAGAACAAAGATGTGAAGGCATATTGACAATGCCGGACGTAACGATGTCGTTATTCTCGGTAATCATATTTGCCCACATCACCGTTTTATCAGCTGCATCAGCAAAAGCAGGTTTTGAGATTTCCTCTAAAGTATAAGGTTTTGCACCCGACACGGACAATGCACTATCGGCATCAGCCGCAGCAGCCGCCCAATTGTTCATAATCAAGTTAGCCCTTGCTCTCAAACCATAAGCAACTCCCTGGTCGATATAACCTTTATCAGGACGTTTGTAGCCTTTCAGATAAGCAACAGCTTTATCCAAATCACTCATGATAAGCTCATAAACTTCTTTAACAGAAGCACGTGGATTATTCGCAGCTTCTTCCGGAGTAGTTTCTTCCGTTACGATGGGCACACAAGCTTTTGTCTCATTTCCTTTATAAGTAAACTGATGCAATTGAGCCAAACTCATGTAATCAAATGCACGCACTGCCAAAGCTTGACCAATAAATGCACGCAACTCCGGACTGTCAGCATCTTGATCTACAGATCCCAACACGATATTGGCGGAAGCTATTTGTTTGTAGAACAAGCTCCACATAAAGAATGTACGGGTTGAAGAATACTCTCTGTCAGAATAATCTCCATTGGGTCCAAACCAGTTGTATCCGATATTGGCACTGGTCATGTCTGCACTGTTACAGTCCATATACAGACAAGCAGCTGCATACCCAAAATCATTGTGGTAACCATCACCTAAAACTCCCGTGTAAGCAATCATGTTGGCATACATGGCTGCTACGTCTGCAGAAAGTAAAGCCGGATTAGCTTCCGATGCCGCTATTTTTTGTTCCTCTGTAACCGTACCACCTTCCGGATAGGTGTCAAGGAAGTCGGCACATCCTATCAACGCAAATGCGCTCAACAGGGTTATGATATATATTTTTGTTCGTTTCATAATCTATAAATTATTTAGTTCATGCTACTTGAATCCTTAAAATGTAATGTTTAAACCGCCGGATACCGAACGAATTGGCGCATACAATGAACCACTATATGCAATAGTATAACTTTGGCGTGGGTCTAAACCTTGGCGGGCTGTCAGTAAAGCTACATTATCAGCTACACCAAAAATACGCAATTTTTCAATTTTGTATTTTTCCAAAAACCTCTTGGGCAAAGTATAACCCAAGGTGATGTTCTGCAAGCTTAAATAATCTGAGCTTATCAAGAAACGATCGGATGTAGCATTTGAATACTGATTAGCTGCATTCAAACGCGGAACATCAGTTTTGGTATTTTCCGGTGTCCAGGCATTCAAGATATCGGCGTGCCAGTTTCTTCCTGCATCACTTCCATATCCCGAGTGCATCAGCGTCAAGTAGGAGTTATCCAACACCCTGCCGCCCATTTGGTAGGCAAATTCTAAAGAGAAGTCAAAACCATAAGCTTCTAAAGAAGTACCAAAACCTCCATAAACTTTAGGTAGGATATCTCCCTGTTCGTAGCGCGTACCTTTAGACCAGTTGTTAGTCGTTTCGCGACCGGTTACATTGCCATCTCCATCTACTATATCCATGTACCACAAAGGGTCACCCGTTAATTCATCTACACCGGCGGTTTCCCGCAGGTAGAAATTATACATCGATTCCCCTTCTTTATAAATATAGCTTCCACTAATCCACTGTCCCTCTAATTCGGGCGATAATTGTATGATTTTGTTTTTCAGGAAAGTAGCGTTTGCATACACATTCCAGGTGATTGATCTTGTTTTGATGATGTCTGCATCCAATTCAATTTCGACACCTGAGTTGCGTACAGACCCGATATTAACAGGCAATTCCGTATAACCCATACTTGGGGCAACGGGTTTGTAATACAACATGTCAACCGTTTTGCGTGAGAACACTTCCACTCCTCCGTTCAATCTTTCATTGAATACAGAAAATTCTATCCCTGTATTGAAGTTATAAGAGGTTTCCCAAGTAATATCTCTATTTCCTTTGTAAGAACGTTCTGTGGCAAATTCGCCATTGTTTTCAGAAATAGTATATTGATCTTGATAAGGATAGAAGTTGATGGAACTTGAACCGGCATACAACAATTTGTCATTACCTTGTGCACCATAACTTGCTTTCAGCTTCAACATATTGATTTCTTCCAAATCATCCATGAAGCTTTCAGAACTTAAATCCCAAGCAGCACCTACAGACCAGAAGTTACCCCAGCGATTTTCAGGAGCAAAGCTTGAAGATCCGTCACGACGATACGATACAGATCCAAAGTATTTGGATGCATAATCATACTTCACTTGTCCCAGATATCCCAAAGTAGCATACGTGTAGGATGATGAGCTTGTTGAAGGATCTAAAATAGCATTATTCAACTCAGGAACCCTGTCTTGGTAAACCTTGGTTTTAAATCCTGAAACAGCAGAGTTTTTGAATTTATAAGATTCCATCCCTGCTAATACGTCTATATTATGCTCACCAAATCTTTTTTCGTAAGTCAATAAGTATTGCTGGTTGATACTATAAAATCTACCATATTCAACAGATACATAACCTCCACCATCTGCAAACTGACCATAATACGGGTTTTGCAACATGTTATAATGCGTATTGGCTGTAGCTGTACCTAAAGTGGCAGTTGCTTTCAAACCATCGTACAAATCAACAACAGCCGACCATTTTCCAATAAAGAAGTCATTGGAGAACTTTTCAGTGTTCAGCATCAAAGCTGAAGCCGGATTGGATTGACTCATAAACGGACGTTTGGCATTCACGATTTTTCCTTCTCCATAGTCATACAAAGTATAACCCCGATCATCAGTCATGATGTTCCCATCTGCATCTCTTACATATAAAGGATAAACGGGAGCCAGCATATTACTCAGGAAGAATAAGTTACCGGAAGAACGATCGCTTATCTGCTCATCCGGGTAGCGTGAATCATTTCTGATGTAGCTCATATTAGTAACTAATTTCAGCCATTTCTTCACCTGATAGTCTGTATTCAAACGAGACGAAAAACGTTGGAAGTCGGAATTACTCACAATCCCTGTGTCGTGTAGATAATTTGCTGAGAAGAAATAGGTTAGCTTGTCTGCCGATCCACTTACGCTTACGTTATACTCCTGGCGTAAGTTATTGGGATTAAACACCTCATCAAACCATTTGTCGGGCATATAAGTAAAATCGCCATCAGAATATCCCAATGTGGCACGTGGATTCAATTTGAAATTTGTACCGATAAGGCGTTCGCCATTGGGAACTGTATATACCTGATAGCCGAGACCGCCTTCAGCTGCATCTAACAAATAGTTGTTTGCATATTCATGGGCAGCATCTATACCGTCTTTGTTGACACGACTATTGTACATAGCACGATAAAAATTTTCATAATACATACCTGCATCTGTCATTACATTGTAGGCAGGAATAGCGCGTGAGTTATTTCCCCATTTGGTGTCAACTTTTACCTGGGCATCTTTTCCCTTACCGCGTTTGGTAGTAATGATGATCACCCCATTGGCACCTCGCGCACCATACAGAGCTGCTGATGCAGCATCTTTCAAAACGGTTACCGACTCAATATCAGCATTGTTTACAGCAGAAATGTCGGTGTCATAAGGAACACCGTCCACTACATACAAAGGCGCATTACTGGAACTCATGGAGCCAATACCACGAATGCGGATACTTGCACCGGATCCAGGCTGACCGTTAGAAGCCAAGCCCTGAACGCCTGCAACTTTACCGGCTAAGTTGTTGGTGATGTTAGAAGATTGATTTTTCGACAATTCTTCCGACTTAATAACAGCCGCAGCTCCTGTAAACGATTTTTTGGTGGATGAGCCAAAAGCAGTAATGATCACTTCATCTAATTCAGATACAGAAGAACGAAGGGTTACTGTCATGTTGTTTGTAGCCTCTACTTCCTCTGTTACCATTCCAATGAATGAAACCACCAACGTTCTGTTTTGAGGAGTTACTACAATGGAAAATTCACCATTAGCTCCGGTTATTGTACCTGTTGTAGTACCCTTTACCATCACAGTCGCTCCAATAATCGGTTCTCCATCATCACCGGAAATCACCTTCCCCGAGATGGATGTTTGAGCAAGAACCAAACTTACGCCTGCTATAAACAAGCAGGCAAATAAGAAAATTAACTTTCTCATAAATTTACCCTTTTTTATTTAACTTCAAGTTTATTGATTATTCATTTGTTTCCGAACTGGCAAATATAAAAGATTATTAATTAAAAAACAAGAGCTTGTACTTACAAATAGTAAAATTATTTTTGATATTCAGTCAAATTGTTTGTATGGAAAGCTTTTTTAGTGAATTTGTGATTTATCAGAAGATGATTCACAGACCGGAATCAACGAGATAACAGATTGATTATCTTTTTATTATAAAGAAAACGACTCAATATCATTGTGTTAGATGCATATTTATCCATTGACCGATAAAAAAATAAAAAAACATGAATATTTTTTCAATTTACATCGATTTTTCCAGGCTAAAGCTGTTGCAGCCTGCAAAATAATGCTATTTTTCTAAGTCTGCTATCATTTTTTCTAAGTCCTGATCGATCAAATGAAGCTGCTTTTTGCAAAACTCCATCAACTCAGAGGCTCTTTTTAACTTGGATGCAATCGCATCCATATCAATTTCCTCCGTATTTTCTAATTGCTTCAGGATGTTTTCCAATTCTGCAAGAGCGGTGGTGTAAGTTTGTTTTGTGGACATTTTTATTTAGTGATTGGTGATTGGACCACCCCTAACCCCTCCAAAGGAGGGGAATTAAAGCGCACAAAGGATAAACAGTTGCACGCTGTATCCCCCTTTCCTTTGGAAAGGGGTTAGGGGATAGGTCAGGGGGCTTTAGGGGGCTGTTTTATTCCCCCGAAAAATCCTGCAACACTTCCCTATATGAATTAAATATCTTCGAT
>CAZOUH010000052.1:2524-7886 GCA_964582935.1 uncultured Paludibacter sp. | reverse complement strand
GCTGCCGCAAGATGCGCAATATTACTTCACCCAAGCACAAATTGAGCGAGCACTTTCAGCCTCCGAATTACGAGAAAAAGCATTGCTTTATGGTTTAGTTGGTGGGATTTATGAGCATGTAGAACAAGCCATTGGTGCAGCTTTGAAAGATGCTTCTGCTAAGGATTTAGTGTTGATTACAGGGAGTAATTTTGTTGTAGGGGAGGGAATTGCATTCAAAGGTCCTGAAGAAAAATAGAATTGAATATCTGCTTTTAAGCTACTGCTTCTCTTTTTTTATTGTAACTCCTCACAATCAACCATACTCCCCAGATAATAAAGGGAATACTGAGTAGTTGTCCCATATTGAAGAACATGCCGTCTTCGAAGCTTTCTTGATTGTTTTTAATAAATTCGACTAAGAATCGGGAAAGGAAGATACCGATGAGGAATACGCCGAAAATCAAACCCGTGCGTTTGTAGGCATCGCGTTTCCAATAGAGCCAATAGGTAATGCCGAAGGTAATCAGACAATAGATGGCTTCATAAATTTGGGTAGGATGCATGGGCAATACTTGATGGTCGCGTACAAAGATGAAACCCCAAGGCAGGGTAGTGGGACCGCCGTAAATTTCGGAGTTCATCAAGTTACCAAGACGTATCATGGCACCACAGACTGCCACACCAATCACCAATCTGTCAAAAACCCATATCAGACCTTTTTTGGAGAATTTTTTATCAAATAAATAAGTGGAGATGACGATGCCGATTGCTCCGCCATGACTGGCTAATCCGCCCTGCCAAATAAACAAGATCTCTAATGGATTGGCTAAATAATGAGCAGGATTGTAAAACAGACAATGACCGAGTCGAGCGCCTAAAATTGCTCCCAACACGGTGTATATAAATAGATTATCAGTCCATTTGTCGGGTAATTTTTCATGTTTGAATAATTTTTGGGTAATGATGAGGGTAAACCAAATGCCTAATGCCCAAAGTAAACCGTACCATCTGACATGAATACTGCCCAAACTGAATATTACCGGATCGACGTTCCAAGTGATGTAATGCAACATATTGTTTTGTTTTACTGTGTGTATCTATGTCTTGTTTGAATGTTCAAGATACACGGTAGCAAATATTTATGCACCGTGACAATGTTTGTATTTTTTGCCGCTTCCGCAGAAACAGGGATCGTTACGTCCGGGTTTTTTCTCCGCATGAATAGGTTCTGTCCTTTGATTTTCGCGGGTGTCTTGTTTGGTCGGATCTTGACTGCCGGGGTTGTATTCGTCTTTCTGAGTTCTGTAACGACTTAAATCCAACCGCTGTGGAGCACGAGCTTCGCGTACCTGTTCCGGTTCACGCATCGGAATCTGTCCCCGCATGAGTATCGATACTATCTTTTTGTTCATCGATTCAATCATTTCTTTGAACAAACCGAAAGATTCTAATTTATATATCAGGAGCGGATCTTTTTGTTCGTACGAAGCCGTTTGTACCGAATTGCGCAACTCATCCAACTGACGCAGGTGTTCTTTCCATTCATCATCAATGACATGCAATAGAATTTGTTTTTCGAACGAGCGTACAACCTCTTTGGCTTTCGTTGTATAAGCTGTTTCCAAATGGGTGGAAATATTATAAACCCGCTTGCCGTCAGTTACCGGAACTAAAATATTTTCATACTGTTGTCCCTGTTTTTCATACACTTGTTTGATAACCGGAAACGCAATATCAGCCAGCTTATCCATTTTTCGGTTGAAAGAATTTAATGCTTCTTCCGCAACCGTCTCGGACACATCATCAATTTTTTCGGCAAGGAATCGTTCTTCATCTAAGGGAGCATTGATGGCAAAATTCCTAAGCAATTCCTCTTCAAAATAGGCATAATCCTGTACGTCTTTCGTGTTTTCAACGATATTATCGGAGAGATCGTAAATCATATTGGTAATTTCTACTCCGATTCTTTCACCCATCAGGGCATGACGGCGTTTTGAATAAATAACCTCGCGTTGAGAGTTCATCACATCGTCGTATTCAAGCAGTCGCTTACGAATACCGAAGTTGTTTTCTTCCACTTTTTTCTGGGCACGTTCTATAGATTTGGAAATCATGGAATGTTCGATCATTTCACCTTCTTTGAAACCCAATCTGTCCATGACCGAAGCTATCCGCTCAGAACCAAACAAGCGCATCAAATCATCTTCCAAAGAAATAAAAAATACCGAAGAACCGGGGTCTCCTTGACGACCGGCACGGCCTCTCAACTGGCGGTCAACGCGACGGCTTTCATGGCGCTCCGTGCCGACAATTGCCAACCCACCGGCTGCTTTTACCTCCGGACTTAGTTTGATGTCGGTACCACGACCGGCCATATTCGTTGCAATGGTTACAATACCGCTTTGTCCGGCTTCTGCTACAATATCGGCTTCACGCTGGTGTAGCTTAGCATTCAGCACATTGTGTTTGATTCTTCTGGCAGTCAACATCCTACTCAGTAATTCAGAAATTTCTACGGAAGTTGTACCCACCAACACCGGACGTCCGGCTGTGATAAGTTTATCAATCTCTTCAATAACAGCGTTATATTTCTCGCGTTTTGTCCTATACACGCGATCCTGCATATCGTCTCGTGCTATGGGCTTGTTAGTGGGAATAACCACCACATCCAACTTATAAATATCCCAGAACTCACCGGCTTCGGTTTCAGCAGTCCCCGTCATGCCGGATAATTTATTATACATCCTGAAATAATTTTGCAGGGTAATGGTAGCAAAAGTTTGTGTAGCTGCTTCTACCGTCACATTTTCTTTGGCTTCAATTGCCTGGTGCAGACCATCAGAATATCGGCGTCCCTCCATGATACGTCCGGTTTGTTCATCTACAATTTTGACTTTATTGTCTAAGAGCACGTACTCAACATCTTTCTCAAACAGCGTATAGGCTTTTAGCAATTGATTGATGGTATGCACGCGTTCCGATTTGATGGCATAATTTTGATGAATCTCATCTTTTGCCGTCTGTTTTTCAGTAGGGGAGAGGGAATTGTTTTTTTCTAATTCGGCAATTTCACTACCTACATCCGGCAAGACAAAGAATTTTGGATCTTCCGTATTCCCCGTAATTAAATCTACCCCTTTGTCTGTCAGATGAATACTTTTATTTTTCTCATCTATCACAAAATATAAAGGATCAGTAGCAATGTGCATATTTTTGTTTTGCTGCTCCATATAGAACTCCTCAGTTTTCAAGAGTTGGGCTTTAATGCCCGGCTCACTTAAAAACTTGATGAGCGGATTATTTCTCGGTAATCCTTTAAAAGATCGAAACAAAGCCAAGGCACCTTCTTCCCGTTTCTTTTCATCTTCAGACTTCATCAATTCTTTTGCTTCAGCTAAATATTTGGTAGCCAATACCCTTTGCGCAGCAACCAATTTTTCCACTTTGGGACGCAAATCGTCAAAAAGCTGGTCATCACCGCGAGGTACGGGACCCGAAATAATTAAAGGGGTACGCGCATCATCCACCAATACCGAGTCAACCTCATCCACAATGGCGTAATTGTGTTTTCTTTGCACCAAATCCTCCGGATGCGTAGCCATATTGTCACGCAGGTAATCGAAACCAAATTCATTATTGGTACCGAAGGTTATATCAGCAAGATAAGCCTTGCGACGTTCCTCCGAATTAGGTCTGTGCTTGTCGATACAGTCCACAGACAAACCGTGAAACATATACAAAGGACCCATCCATTCAGAGTCACGTTTTGACAGGTAGTCGTTGACAGTCACCACATGTACACCGCGCCCGGTCAAAGCATTCAAAAAGACGGGTAGGGTAGCCACCAAAGTTTTTCCCTCTCCTGTAGCCATTTCCGCGATTTTCCCTTTGTGTAAAACGGTACCACCGAAAAGCTGAACATCATAATGAATCATATCCCATTTAATGATGTTTCCGCCGGCAGACCATTCATTTTTGTAGATAGCAGTATCACCATCGATGGACACAAAGTCGTGTTTTACAGCCAATTCGCGGTCAAAATCCGTTGCCTTTACTCTAATCTCTTTATTTTCAGTGAACCTGCGGGCAGTATCTTTGATCACTGCAAAAGCATCCGGCAGGATATCTTCCAAAATTTTCTCGTTTTTAGAAATTACTTCCTTCTCCAACTTATCAATTTCATGGTAGATTTTCTCACGCAGATGAATTTCCGTTTCTTCTACAGAGGCTTTCAATTCCTCCATGCGAGAGGTGTCGGCAGCTGTATAATCCCTGACTTTTTGTTTCAGATCGTCGGCAAAAGCTCTTAATTCATCGTTGGACAATTGAACGACCGTTTCGTAAGCTTTTTTAGTTTTGATTACAAAAGGTTCAATTTCTCTCAAATCGCGCTGCGCCTTATTTCCAAAGATTTTTTTAATGATATCGTTGAATGCCATTTTATGATTGTTTTTTCAATTTTTGTTTTGAAACACAAAGGTAATATTTTTTTGACCGTTTTGTACTATAATTTTGTGTAAAAAGTAGAAAGTAATAAAGCAGAAAGTAAAAAATTGAAAGTAAATTGTCAATTGTCAATTGTAAATGGTAAATTTAATTCACTTCACTATTGATTTTTTATAAACTTTTTTTACCTTTGTCTTTTCAGATATACAAATGAAGTCTTTTCATTTGTCTGGTTTGACCAAAAATAATATATATGTTCCATAAAAAAACACATAAGAAAATGAACACAGATAGTTTTAAAAAGGAAAGCTACAGGAATGATGATGCACCCATTCTAATTCCTAAGATCAGTTTTGTGGAAGGTTACATCAAATCTCACAAAGCAATACGCATTGAATGTAATTTTAATGGTACAATTTTCACCAATAATCGGGTGATTGTTGATAGTTCGTCTCAAATAACAGGTGATATTATTTGTTCGGAATTACTTTTAGAGGGAACAATCATTGGTAATATTTTTTGCGTGGGACGTGTATCCATGAATAAAGGTGCCCGTGTTGTTGGTAAAATATACACTGCAACATTTACCAATGAACAAGACACAAATTTGCAATGTGTCATTCAAATTCCCAATCCTGAATCTATTTCGAAAGCCAAAGAAATTCTTGAAAATTTGAATATGGAGACCGGCTTGTCAGTTGACCCGATACTGACTCAAATTCGCAATTTGTTTTATGGCAGTGCTTATGCACGTAAAAACAATCCGGATACAGAAATTATTAACAAATTTACCGAGCAGCAAGAAATTAAAGAAATCCCCAAGAAACAAGTGGTTGTTGATAAGCCAAAAGTTGACACGGCTGTCGAGCATTAAGTTTCACGCTCGAATTTTCCTATAATTTATATTATGTCAAATAGGAGTTTCTTTTTTAAT
>CAZOUH010000052.1:0-2424 GCA_964582935.1 uncultured Paludibacter sp. | reverse complement strand
TCTTCGTCATCATCTTTATCGCCAATTCCTCCAATTGCGCAACATCTAAAGCAGATGGCGCATTGATCATCACATCACGTCCGGCATTATTTTTAGGAAATGCGATACAGTCGCGGATAGAATCCAATTCAGCAAACAAAGACACCAACCTATCCAAGCCAAAAGCAATTCCGCCATGTGGAGGTGCACCGTATTGAAATGCTTGCATAAGGAATCCAAATTGATTTTTTGCTTGTTCAGGTGTGAAGCCTAATAACTCAAACATCTTATTTTGTAATTGGCTGTCGTGTATTCTGATGGATCCCCCACCCAACTCCACACCGTTGATAACTAAGTCATACGCATTGGCTCTAACATCGCCTGTAGCCTTGTCTAAAAGCGGTATATCTTCCCTTTTAGGTGATGTAAACGGATGATGCATGGCATAGTAACGTCGGGTTTCTTCATCCCATTCAAAGAGCGGAAAGTCAATGACCCACAAGGGTTTATAATCATCAGATTTGCGAAGACCCAACTTTGACCCCATTAACAAACGTAATTCGTTTAAAGCTTTTTGAGTATGCTCCCTCTCCCCTGCCAATACAAGGATTAGGTCACCGGGC
The DNA here is from genome assembly GCA_964582935.1 of uncultured Paludibacter sp. Lineage (GTDB taxonomy): Bacteria > Bacteroidota > Bacteroidia > Bacteroidales > Paludibacteraceae > Paludibacter. Next base: position 1,822 of record CAZOUH010000052.1, on the reverse strand, counting down.
TGTGCTTTAAATAGTGTAGAAATGCTCTTTAAATCATCTTGATTATAAAACTTATCAACAGAAGATTTGAATGAACCATCCTGTTCACAACGAATAAACACCAATCCTTTGGCACCAATTTGTGGACGTTTGACAAAATCAGTCAGTTCGTCAATTTGTCTGCGTGTATAAGAAGCACAGTCTTTGGCACAAATGCCGCCGACATATTCAGCACTGTCAAAAACCACAAAATCATTTCCTGAAACGGCTTCTTTCAGTTCTACAAATTGCATATCAAAACGTATATCCGGCTTATCCGAGCCATAATATTTCATGGCATCAGCATAAGTCATTTTTGGGAAATCACCCCGAATATCAATACCTTTGATGGTCTTAAATAAATGTTTGATTAAACCTTCGAATGTGGCTAATATATCTTCCTGGTCAACAAATGACATTTCACAGTCGATTTGTGTAAATTCAGGTTGTCTGTCAGCGCGCAAATCCTCATCCCTAAAGCATTTGGCAATTTGAAAATACCGGTCGAATCCGGAGACCATCAGCAATTGCTTAAAAAGCTGCGGTGATTGAGGCAAAGCATAAAACTGCCCCGGATTCATGCGTGATGGAACCACGAAATCCCTGGCTCCTTCAGGCGTAGAACCAATTAATATGGGAGTTTCGACTTCAAGAAATGCTTGTTTATCTAAATAACTGCGCGTTTCAAAAGCAATTTTATGTCGCAACACAAGATTATCCCTGACATTATTTCTTCTCAAATCCAAATAGCGGTATTTCATGCGCAGCTCGTCTCCTCCATCCGTGTTTTCTTCAATGGTAAAAGGAGGTGTAACTGACTCATTCAGAACAACTAACTTATCAACTAAAATCTCAATATCTCCGGTCGGTAAATGCTTGTTTTTATTGCTTCTTTCAGAGACGGTACCGTTAATTTGTATTACGTACTCACGTCCCAATTCATTGGCACGATCACAGAGTTCTGCATGAATATCCTGATTAAAAACCAATTGCGTAATACCGTAACGATCACGCAAATCGATGAAAGTCATCCCTCCCATCTTTCTGATTCTTTGAACCCAACCTGCTAAGGTTACTTCTTTCCCCGCATCTTGCATGCGTAATTCGCCACAATGATTTGTCCTGTACATATTTATTTGATAGAAATTGCCACAAAAGTAGTGATTTTTTATGATTTGCTTTATTTTTTCTGTCCTTTCAGAGGCAGATAAATAATTTTTTTAGTTTGAAAAAATGCTTCTTCAAAAAAATCGCTGATTTCAATGATGTTGACAATATTTTTAAATGCCTGCGTTTCATCTTGAACATCACCGCCTTTCAAGACAATCAATCCGTTTGGAAGCGCATTTTTCTGTTCGTATGCGATATTTTTTCTCACCAATCTTTCTAATTCTGGAAGCGGCATCACGGCACGACTGACCACAAAATCGAATTTAGCTTTTTCTTCTTGTATGCGTTTTTGTTGTAATGCTGTGTTTTTCAATCCGATAGAATCCGCAACCTCCTGCCCCACCCTGATTTTTTTGGCTATGGAGTCAATCAATACAAACTCACATTCAGGAAAAAGTATTGCCAAAGGAATACCCGGAAATCCTCCACCTGTACCTACATCCAACAATTTTGAACCCGGCTTAAAGTCGATAAACTGGGCAATAGCCAAAGAATGTAACACATGATGAAGGTACAGGTTCTCAATATCCTTACGTGAAATCACATTGATTTTTGCGTTCCAATCCGTATAGAGACCATACAAAGCCTCGAATTGCTGCTTTTGTTTTTCGGTGAGATTGGGAAAGTACTTGAG
>CAZOUH010000051.1:1625-8049 GCA_964582935.1 uncultured Paludibacter sp. | reverse complement strand
AAAAAAATTGCTCCCGATCTTTGGAAGGAATTTAAAAAGGATAACCAATAGCAATGTGCAAAGCCACATCCTTAAAAGAAGAAGGCAATACCCACTTGGGAGCTGCCATAATAGCCGGATCATATAATTTGACCCCCATATCCATACGGAAGAGAAAGAAATTAAAATCCATCCTGATGCCTATGCCATACGCTAAGGCGATTTGTTTCCAGAACGTATCCAATTTAAACGCCCCGGCAGGTTGATATTCATAGTCTCTGATTGTCCAGATATTTCCGGCATCTGCAAAGATAGCTCCTTCCAACACCCAAAACATTTTCGCCCGATACTCGAAGTTCATATCCAATTTGATATCGCCCACTTGGTTGTAGTCCCTTCTGTTTGAGACAAAGCGTTGATAAGATCCTGGACCCAACTGACTTTCTCCCCAACCCCTGACGCTGTTTGCCCCACCGCTGTAAAATCTTCTTTCAAAAGGGATGACTTCAGAATTGCCATAAGGATAGCCCAAACCCAAACCCGCATGATAAACAAACTTATTGTTTTTATCTATGATTTGATGGTAGGAAGAATTGATTTCTCCGCGCAAATATTGAGAAAAACGGATGTTGAAAGCACGGTAAAAACCATCGTCATCAGCCGGTAAATTGAGTAATTTATAAATGCCCAACAGCGTATTGCCCGCAGATTCAACGCTATAGCGATAACTGAAATAATTGCGTAAGGGTCTTGCCTGATTATAGCCGCTGTAAGACGTACCGTAGCTGATGCGCATAATCATATAGTCTTCATAATTATAGCGGTTGTACTTGCCCGTTTCTAAAAAAGTCTCTTTAAACTCCTGAGAAATCCAGGGAAAATACACATAACTTAAATCCAACAAATCGAAGGTATATTGCTGTCTGCCTTTATACCAGTTGTATTTGATACCGACCCCGATATTGGTAGAAGTAAATTCGTCGGGACGATACTGATAATTGAGCGTACCCCTAAATTCGGTTGTACCTCTCAAACTACGGCTATACGAATCATTGACAAAAGGAATGATGGTTCTCGGCACCCGCAATCCAATTTGACCTCCCCATTCTTGAGCCGTCAAATCGCCTTGTTTTTCAAGGGCATACCTCCCTTGCAAAGTCAAGGACTCTGCTCCTCTAAAAAGATTACGATGCGTTACGCCAACATTTCCGGCTGTGCCCCAATACCCTTCTGTAAAAGTAATTTCAGCTTGTGAAGAAAAGGTAAATGTTTTGGCTTGAGCGACATTAATCAGGCATTGTAAAGAGTCGGATGCCGTTTCAGTAAAGCTGATATGCGTATATTTTACAGGTGGCAAAGCGTTAAATGCTGCATAGGTTCGCTCAATATCAGCATCTGAATACAAAGTGCCCGGTTTGATAAATGTACTTGCCTTCAAGGCATTGAAAGTAAGAAATTTCTTTTTCGGTCCGATGATCCAATAATCATCCATTTGCAGGGTATCCAGCACTTGCGGTCCATCATCCACTATAATGGTGCTGACCGCAGGATTTAAATTGTAAATTACTTTGCTGATGTGATATTGCTTAAACACGGTTTTTTCGAGACTGTCCGGAGATTCCTCCAAATAATCCCGAAGATGCAGCGCAACATCCACTTGATGTGCCGCACTGTCAGCCGAGTAAGCCATATAATCCTTCATGAAATTATAATATCCCCTTCGTCTCATACCGGACGACAAGCGATCTCTTTCGCTATCTAACTGATAGACATCAAACAACATATTTTTCTGAATCAGCGATTGCGATGAATCTTTTGCCAACTTTTCCAATTCCTGAAAGGGAAAATCTACTTCGTAATTGTCGATTCTATAAGGTTTGTTGGCTTGAATCTGATACACCACGCGCGCTCTTTTGTTCTTTTTATGCACGATGGTATTGATTCCCGCATCAAAATATCCTTTATTCATGTGATACCTTAAAAGCTGTTGGGACGAAATATCAGTCAGCATGGAATCCAATACCACCGGTTCCTGCCCTATGCGTCGCAATACACGATTTATTCTTTTAGTCGTATCATTTCCTGAAAGATTGTAAATGCCCAATTGCATTCTGAATAAACCCAAGATATAGGAATTGGGCGTTTGGCGAATAAAGTCGGGTAAGTCATTCTTACTAATTTCTTTAGCATCAGATTTTATTTCAACTTTGTCCAACAAATACGCACCATCAGCAATGTGTTTGGTGGGCGAGCATGAAATAAATAAGGCGCCAGACAAGCCTATCAATATGAAGAAAAGGGATATAAAAGAATGGAAATTTCGTTTCATGCATTGAATTGAAATAATTTAGATGCAAACTTACATAAAATTTCAAAATATCTAAACCTGAAATTGGTTTTTTGTTGAGGCTTCGGAATATCTTCCTAACTTTACACCGAAAATTCAGACTATGCTTTCAAAAAACAAAATTAAATTCATTCATTCACTTCATTTGAAAAAGTTTCGAGACGAGTCGGGATTTTTTATTGCTGAAGGCAGTAAGTTGATTGCCGACCTTATCGGTAGCTTTGATTGTGAGCTGTTGGTTTATACAGCATCAAAAGAGGAAGATGCATTGTCCATCACAGCCCAAGAGCGGATATTAACGGATGAAACCGGTCTGCGCAAAATATCTGCACAGAAAACGCCTGAAGGTATGTTGGCAGTCTTCCGAAAACCTGAGCTTACAGTTCCCTCAAAAAAAGAATTAAAAACACAACTTTGCTTGGCACTCGACGAGATTCAAAACCCGGGGAACCTCGGCACCATCATCCGTATAGCCGATTGGTTCGGCATCCGTCATATCTTCTGCTCCTTCACTACAGCTGATGTCTATAGTCCGAAAGTAGTACAAGCTACTATGGGCGCATTAGCAAGGGTTCAAGTGCACTATGTCAATCTTGACACATTTTTATCTACATGGAATATTGATAATCAATCTGAACCCGAATGCCACCACAGTCTCAAAGACAATGAAAAGTCAGATAATCAGGAAGATTATAATAATTTCGCCATATATGGTACTTTCCTGAGCGGCAAGAATATTTACCAAGAAAAACTGTCTCCAAACGGCATCATCTTGATGGGCAACGAAGGACAAGGTATTTCGCCTGCAATTGCCAAGCATGTTACACACAAATTACGAATCCCCAACTTTCCTGAAAATGCGCCAAGCTCCGAATCACTGAATGTAGCTGTGGCAACAGCGATAGTTTGTTCTGAGTTCAGGCGAAACAACTTCTAAAACAGCGTCATTTGACCGGTAATGTCATCAATGATTTTACGGATATCGGTCGGATCTTCTTCTGAAGATTGCTTTGCATCCGGTGACTGCGTTTTGTCTATTTTTTCACTTTTTTTTTCAGATTTCGGTTCCGGTGATATCTGCTTGCTTTGTTTCGTTTGCTGAGCTTGTTCGGATTCCACCGATTTCGAAGCTTCCGAAGGTTGAGCTGATTTTACAGTCTTATCATCAACAACTGTCTCAGGTTTGGATGCAGTTTGCTTGTCATTTTTTTGAGTATATGCAGACTTACCTATCTGTTTTTCATCTCCATTTTTGTTTCCATTTTCTCCATTGCCATTTTCTTCTCCACCGATCAAATCCTCCTCCGTTTCTTCCTGTGCATTAGACGTGTAATTTTCTACCGGCTCTTTAAAATGCAAAGGCTCCAATTCATTGATAGTTTCAACTTCGAAAGTGGTCAGGCGTTTTCCTCTTGCTTTGAACCCTTTCACGGCAATAAATTCCTCTGCATCAACTATTAATGCTTCCCTGTGGGCATCATTCCCACCAAACACAACTTCAAAACGCGGATAATCCTGATCCGACAATAGAATAAGCCGAGACTCCGGATTATCACCTAAAATACTCTGTGGTTTTTGCGTTGCTTCTAACTGAAAGCGTTTCAAGTAATAATACTGCTGGTCGGCATCAAATAAAACCAAAGCCCATATTTTGTTCGGATCATATTTTTCAATGACGAGAATATTTTTTTCAAAATGATTGGTCAGCTCGAAATTCGACATGTAATATTCGCCGGTAGAAGAGATAACCAAAATCTGATCATCACTGTGGAATTCACCCAAATAATCGCCCCGTTTGTCATAATTGAGACGCAATACATCGCTGTCGAACCACACTTCACGGCCACCCAGAGTCGATCCGCCCCTGTGCTTCAATACAATTTTATACACATCATTTTTAGTCAAAATATTCCCTCTCGCCTGACGTCCCTTGATGGCTATATCACTGAAATCTTTCTCAAAGACTAATTTAGTGAGACGAGGTTTTGGCTTTAAAGTCACGCGAATTATCTCGGCTTCTGCATTAGGATTGGCTGTGAAATAGATAATTTTAGACCCATCTTTGCCTTGCGTGACATCGTATTCTCTATCCCTGGTGATGCTATCTACCGCAAAACGTTTCAAATAAAACGGCCCGGACTTCCCGTGTTTATATACTGCATTATACACCGTGCGTCTGTCGTTCTTTTTGAAAACATTCAAATACAGGATGTTCTTGCCCACAAACACCTTATCGGCTATTTTCACTACCTTGTAGGTCCCGTCTTTAAAGAAGACAATGATATCGTCTAAATGAGAGCAGTTACAAACAAACTCATCTTTGCGCAGTCCTGTACCAATAAAGCCTTCTTCATAGTTGACATAAAGTTTCTCATTGGCTTCAATCACCTTGGTTGGGACAATGGTTTCAAAGTTCCTGATTTCTGTTTGTCGCGGATAATCTTTGCCGTATTTATTTTTCAGACCTTCATACCAAAAGATTGTATAATCGACTAAATTATCCAATTGATATTGTGTGTCTTTTATTTTCTTTTGAAGATTAATCAAGATATCATCCGCTTTATCGGAATCAAACTTGGTAATACGCATCATTTTGATTTCCAAAAGCTTCAGAATATCTTCTTTGGCTACCGCCCTGATAAGATCCTTTTTAAAAGGATCCAATCTCTTGTCGATATGAGCAACCACCTTATCTTGAGAATCACTTTCTTCAAAGCCTTTATCTTTATAAATCCTATTTTCAATAAAAATCTTTTCCAAAGAAGTAAAGAATAGCTGCTCCTCTAATTCCCCTTTTTGAATTTTTAACTCCAATTCAAGCAAATCCTTCGTGTGATCGCAGCTGACACGCAACATGTCACTCACATTCATAAACCGGGGTTTATTATCATGAATCACACAGCAATTGGGTGAGATGCTGATTTCGCAATCGGTAAATGCATAGAGCGCATCGATGGCTTTATCGGAAGAAGTTCCGGGTTGCAAATGCACCAAAATCTCTACTTGAGCAGAAGTATTGTCATCTACCTTGCGTATTTTGATTTTCCCTTTATCAATGGCTTTGATGATGGATTCAATCAGCTTTGAAGTGTTCGACCCATAAGGAATTTCAGTAATTGCGAGGGTCCTGTTATCAACCTTATTAATAGTGGCACGCACTTTTACTGCCCCACCCCGTTCGCCGTCATTGTAACGACTTACATCAATAGAACCGCCGGTTTGGAAATCAGGATATAATTCAAACTCTTCATCTTTCAAATGCGCAATGCAAGCATCAATCAGTTCATTGAAGTTATGGGGTAAAATTCGCGAATTCAAGCCCACTGCAATACCTTCCCCGCCTTGTGCCAACAACAGCGGGAATTTCACCGGTAAGGTCAACGGCTCTTTATTTCTGCCATCGTAAGATAATTTCCACTCTGTCGTTTTGGGATTGAAAATGGTATCCAAAGCAAATTTGGAAAGGCGTGCTTCGATGTATCTGGGTGCTGCAGCGCCGTCACCGGTTAAGATATTACCCCAGTTACCCTGACAATCAATCAGCAAATCCTTTTGACCAAGCTGCACCAAAGCATCTCCGATAGAGGCATCACCATGTGGGTGAAACTGCATGGTATGTCCGATAATATTGGCAACTTTGTTATAACGCCCGTCATCCAAGCGCTTCATGGAATGGAGAATGCGTCGCTGAACCGGTTTCAATCCATCATAGATATCGGGAACTGCTCTTTCTAATATCACATAAGAGGCATAGTCTAAAAACCAACTCTGGTACATGCCCGACAAGTGGTATTTGGTAGGCCTGTCAGCTATTTTCGGAATAACGTATTGCGAATGTGTTTCGGAAATATCTTCTTCATCTACTCCATCCTCTTCACCAACATCGGCAACATCATCTGTGCTGTCAATATTATCAATCTCATCATTGCGTTCAGGAAGGTCTTTTTTCTCCTGTAAATCATCCTTAATTTCCTCTGTACTCATACAATAAACCTCATTTTAAAATTCAATTTACAAAAGTAACAAAAAATTCAGTAACTTTGCATTCGTTTTTTTAAACGATGAATCCCTTAATCCCCCAAGGGGGACTTTTGGAGT
>CAZOUH010000051.1:0-1525 GCA_964582935.1 uncultured Paludibacter sp. | reverse complement strand
AACTCGGAACTCGAAACAAATTAATAATTTATCAAATAATATGGCTTCTTCTCAGAATGATGTTTTTAGAAAATTAATTGCGCATTGCAAAGAGTATGGTTTTGTATTTCCTTCCAGCGAAATATACGATGGATTGGGGGCTGTGTATGATTACGGACAAAACGGTGTTGAATTAAAAAACAACCTGAAAAAATACTGGTGGGACAGCATGGTGTTGTTGAACGAAAATGTGGTAGGTCTTGATGCTGCCATTTTCATGCATCCTACTACTTGGAAGGCTTCCGGACATGTGGATGCTTTCAATGATCCTTTGATTGACAACAGAGATTCCAAAAAGCGTTATCGTGCTGATGTTTTGATAGAAGATTTGTTAGCCAAATACGATGATAAAATCCAGAAGGAGATAGACAAGGCTGCCAAACGTTTTGGAGATACATTTGATGCTGACATGTACCGACAAACCAATCCGCGCGTGTTGGAAAACCAAACCAAACGTGATGAAACACACAATCGTTTCGTGAAGGCATTGCATGACAATGATTTAGCAGAATTGAAAGCCATCATCGAAGACAATGATATCGCTTGTCCGATTAGCGGTACCAAAAACTGGACGGATGTCCGGCAATTCAACCTGATGTTTTCTACCGAGATGGGTTCCACATCAGAAGGTGCCACACAGATTTTTCTACGTCCCGAAACTGCACAAGGTATTTTTGTAAACTTCTTAAATGTGCAGAAAACAGGCAGGATGAAAATTCCTTTTGGGATTGCTCAAATAGGAAAAGCTTTTCGCAATGAAATAGTAGCCAGGCAGTTTATCTTCCGTATGCGAGAATTTGAACAGATGGAAATGCAGTTTTTTGTTCGTCCGGGAGAAGAGCTGAAATGGTATGAACACTGGAAAGAAATTCGTTTGCGTTGGCATCAGGCATTGGGCTTGGGCAATCACAAATACCGCTTTCACGATCACGATAAATTGGCACATTACGCCAATGCAGCAACCGATATTGAATTTGAGATGCCTTTTGGTTTCAAGGAAGTGGAAGGTATTCATTCACGAACAGATTTCGACTTGGCAAGTCATGAAAAATTTTCCGGCAAGAGCCTCAAATACTTCGATCCTGAATTGAATCAATCTTATGTGCCTTATGTGGTTGAGACTTCCATCGGCTTGGATCGTACTTTCTTATCTATTTTGGCAGGCACCTATACTGAAGAGGCTTTAGAAGGCGGAGACAGTCGCGTAGTTTTAAAATTACCTCCGGCATTAGCACCGGTTAAAGCCGCTATCTTGCCCCTGATCAGAAAGGGAGGTCTTCCCGAAAAGGCACGAGAAATCATGGATGATTTGAAGTTTGACTACAAATGCTTTTATGATGAAAAAGACTCCATCGGCAAGCGTTACCGTCGTCAGGATGCCATTGGAACACCTTTCTGCATCACCGTTGATCATCAGACTATGACGGACAATACAGTCACGATTCGTCATCGCGACAGCATGGAGCAGGAAAGAGTTGCCATAGAT
>CAZOUH010000050.1:3457-8060 GCA_964582935.1 uncultured Paludibacter sp. | reverse complement strand
ACTAAAAAAAGACCGATATACAATTTGCATATCGGTCTTTTCTGCTTTTATTAAATCACTTAAAATCTATTTCTTTGCTTTTAATGCTTCTTTTGCTGCTTTCTTACTATAGAATTCATACGCAATCGGAGAGGCAATGAAAATAGATGAATAGGTACCTAACAGAACACCAAACAACATCGCGAAAATAAAGCCGCGGATGGTGTCACCTCCAAACATGAATATAATGAACAGTACTAAAACGGTACTCATAGAGGTACTGAAAGTACGACTCAAGGTCACGTTGATGGAGTCATTGATCACCGTTTTTCTATCGCGTTTTGGATACAGCTTCACATTTTCACGGATACGGTCGAAGACAACCACTGTATCGTTCACCGAATATCCAACAACAGTAAGGATAGCAGCAATAAATGCTTGGTCAATCTCTAAAGAAAATGGCAAGATTCCGTAAAACAAGGAGAAAATTCCTAATGTCAATAAGGCATCATGAATCAAACCGACGGTAGCACCTATTGAATAACTGATGTTGCGGAAACGTAATAAGATATACAGACCAATGGCAATAATGGCGAATAAAACAGCCCATACAGCAGCACGTTTGATATCGTCTGCAATCGTAGGACCTACCTTTTCAGAACTCAAAATATGCAGTTCGGAAAACTCTTTCAGCGATATATCACTCAGCAATGGTTGTAAATGTTCGTACAGACGCAATTCAATTTCATCATTGATTTCGTCCATTGTTTCATCAATTTTATATTTCGTAGATATTCTCACTTGATTATCTGATCCGATAGTAATCACCTGAACCGGTTCTCCATCAAACGCATCAGACAGCATATCACGGACATCCTGAGTTTTCACAGACTCATTAAAGCTCACCACATAATTTCTACCTCCACTGAAATCGATACCCAAGCTGAATCCTCTTGTTGCAAAAGAAACAACAGTGATGAGAATCAAAGCACCTGAAAAAATATAAGCAAATTTCCTTTTCCCAATAAAATCATAATTGGTGTTCTGAAACCATTTGGCAGTTACTTTCGTTGTGAAAGGCAATTCCTTTGCATTCTTGCTGTTCGCATAAGCATCCAACATCAATCGGGTTAAGAATACTGCCGAGATAAATGAAGTGATGATACCGATGATTAAGGTATTGGCGAAACCTCTGATGGGTCCTGTTCCAAATACAGATAAGACAATACCGGTAATCAAGGTTGTTAAGTTAGCATCAATAATGGCTGAAATAGCTCCTTTGAAACCATCGTTAATCGCTCGCTTCATCGATTTTCCGGCGTTCATTTCCTCCCTGATGCGTTCATAAATCAGTACGTTCGCATCCACCGCCATCCCCATGGTCAGGACAATACCCGCAATACCGGGCAAAGTCAATACCGCTGAGAAAGAGGCTAATATTCCGAAGAGGAAGAAGATATTCGCGAGCAAAGCTCCGTCTGCAATCAAACCGGGAGTCACGCCATAATAGAAAATCATATAAAGCATCACCATGATAAAGGCGATGACAAATGAAATCAAACCGCGGCTGATGGCTTCCTTACCCAAAGAAGGACCCACGACGTCTTCGTGCACAATGCGAGCAGGAGCCGGCATCTTACCCGATTTCAACACGTTTGCAAGGTCTTTCGCTTCTTCTACCGTAAAGTTACCGGTAATCTGAGACTGTCCTCCCGTAATTTCAGTATTTACGGTCGGGAATGAATAAATGTAACCATCCAAGGCAATAGCTATGGATTTTCCAATATTTTCTTTGGTCATCCTTGCCCATATCTTAGCACCTTCATTATTCATGCTCATCGACACATTGGCAAAAGCAGACATCTCACTAAAATCTGCGCGCGCATCGGTCACTGCATCGCCGCCTAAAGGAGCACGGTTGTCACGATTGGTTTTGATGGCAATCAGCTGATAAATACTACCGCGCTCGTCGATGGCTTTTACTGTCCATCGTAAGCCTAAGTTGGGAGGTAATAATTCCTTTACATATCTTTGAGTGAAGTAACTATTGATAAGAGAAGTATCTTTATAATGTGCGTAACCAACAACCGGACCTCTGCCAAACTGACCGGTTTCTACCCCCGGCACTTGTAATACAGCCAGCAGCGGGTGCTCCTTTTTCAATTGTTCCTGTTCTTTAACAACATCAGCAGTTTTCTCCGTATCTTGCTTCAAGGCAGCAAGCAGACTGTCCTGTTCACTCACGGGTGCAGTTTTTTGCTCTACCGTTTCTTCAGTTTCAACAGCGGCTGTAACTTGCTCGGGACTTCCTTCTACTTGCTTACTCGCCAGCACCCGGTCAACTTCCATCAAATTAGTAGCGATTTCGGCAAGGTCATAAGTTTCCCAAAACTCAAGATTAGCTGATCCTTGCAATAGTTTACGCACACGTTCCGGCTCTTTTACTCCCGGAAGCTCTATCAAAATACGTCCAACATTATTTTTGTCCCGTTGAATATTCGGCTGCACAACGCCAAAGCGGTCGATACGGGAACGCAACACATTGAAAGAGTTGCTGATGGCTCCGTCAATTTCATTTCTCAATACAGATACTACTTCATCATTGGTGGTTTTCAATGATATCTTATCTTTCAAATCCATAGTACTGAAGACAGAGGCCAACTGTCCTTGAGGATTGATTTCTTTGAAGGCATTCACAAAAAGATCTAAAAAGTCGATCTGACTGCTCGTCTTTTGCCGTTCTACTGCCATTTGCAGTGCTTGAACAAATTCAGGACTGTTGTTATAGCCCGACAAAGCTTTCAGGATATCGACAACCGCGACTTCTAAAGTTACGTTCATCCCCCCTTTCAGGTCGAGTCCCAAATTAATTTCTTTTTCCCGACATTCTTTCAATGTATAGCCTAAATACACTTTTTCACCTGAAATAGAATCAAGGTATTGATATTCTTTCATGATATCGCCATCCGCATATTCCTTGGCTTTTTTGTTATAAACGCCCGTTACGATAGAAAATGAAAGATAAAACATACTGACCAAAGCCAGTACAATGGCTAAAAATCTGATAAGACCTTTATTTTGCATGGAATTTCTTGTATTTTAATTAAAACTATATATTTATTTTTGAGCCGCAAATATAATATAATTTTTTGATACCTACATTGATTATAGGGATAATAAGTTGTTTTGATGAAAGAGCTTGTCTCAAAAGCACACAGATAACACGAATTTTACAGATTTACACGGAAAAGCACTTCAATATTTTTGTATCTACTTGATAACCAACATATATTAGATCTGCTTTCTTCCGCTTTATCAGTATCATCGGTGTGCTAATTGACTTTTGAGACAATCTTTTCAGAAAACTGAACAATTTAATAAACTTTATCACAACATTCAAGCGTACAGATTTGTTAAAGTAATGAATAAAGACGATTATAATGAACAATCGACATGCTAAAAGAACCTAATTAAATAAATAATGACTATTTTTGCATCCTGAATTATCAATCTATAAAAAATAAATATATGATAAGTTACAAAGAACTTGGTTTAGTTAACAGCAGAGAGATTTTCAAGAAAGCCTTCGAGGGTAAATATGCCATTCCTGCTTTTAACTTCAACAACATGGAACAGTTGCAGGCAATTATTTCAGCCTGTGTGGAAACTAAATCGCCGGTTATTTTACAAGTATCGAGCGGTGCCCGCAAGTATGCCAACCAGACCTTGTTACGCTATATGGCACAAGGAGCGGTTGAATATGCCAAAGAATTGGGGTATGCCATCCCTATCGTGCTACACTTAGATCACGGTGACAGCTTTGAATTGTGCAAAGACTGCATCGACATGGGTTTTTCTTCAGTTATGATTGACGGTTCACACCTTCCTTATGAAGAAAATATTGCATTGACAAAAAAAGTGGTTGAATATGCACACCAACATGATGTGACCGTAGAAGGCGAATTGGGTATTTTGGCAGGCGTTGAAGATGACGTTGTTGCTGAACATCATACTTACACCCGTCCGGAAGAAGTGGTTGACTTTGTTACCCGAACCGGAGTGGATTCTTTAGCCATTTCAATCGGCACTTCACACGGAGCTAATAAATTTACTCCCGAACAATGTACTCGTGACGAAAACGGCATTTTGGTTCCGCCCCCATTGCGTTTCGATATCTTAGAAGAAATCGAAAAACAAATTCCGGGATTCCCTATCGTTTTACATGGTTCTTCTTCAGTTCCACAGGAGTACGTTAAGACCATCAACAAATATGGTGGTAATTTGAAGGATTCTATCGGTATTCCGGAAGAACAATTGCGCCACGCTGCTGAATCGGCTGTGTGTAAGGTAAATATCGACTCTGATGGCAGATTGGCAATGACTGCTGCCGTACGCGAGGTGTTCGCCAACAGTCCTGCTGAATTCGACCCACGCAAGTATTTAGGTCCTGCTCGCGAAGAATTGAAAAAACTGTACATGCACAAAACTCAACATGTGTTGGGTAGTGCAGGGAAAGCGTAAAAGAACGAAAAACGAAAAACTAAGAACTAAGAACTAATTGATTCTTAGTAATAAAATATAGGGGCTGCTTGGTATCAGGCAGCCCTTTATTATACTTTCAACC
>CAZOUH010000050.1:0-3357 GCA_964582935.1 uncultured Paludibacter sp. | reverse complement strand
TCGTTCATCGTTCATCGTTCATAGTTCATCCCTTGCACCACAAACTACCAACTACCAACTCCTAACTACTAACAATCATTCTCGACAAAAACATCTCCAACTCTTCCGGCTTCACATTGAGTGTTAATTCTCCATTGATGGCATAAGATATTCTGCCGGATTCTTCGGAAACAATAATCGCAATGGCATCGGTTTGTTCTGTAATGCCCAAGGCTGAGCGATGTCTCAAACCAAGTCGTTTGGGAATATTTTGATTTTTGGAGACGGGTATAATACAAGAAACCGCACGTATCCTGTTGTCACGAATGATCATGGCGCCATCGTGTAGCGGACTGTTTTTGAAAAACACACTTTCTATCAGGCGTGAATTGATGGATGCATCAATGAGTTCTCCGGATTGTATTTGCGTATCTAAATTATTTTTGCGAGCAAGGATGATGAGTGCACCGGTTGGCATTTTAGCCATGTTGCGACAAGCCAGCACAATTTGCACAATATTATAATCTGTTTTTTCAGCTTCACTGTTTCCGTTACTGAAAAATTTCTTCATGATATTATGAAAAGCCCACTGTCTCTTGGATCCCAAGCGCGCAAAGAACCTGCGTATTTCTTCCTGAAAAAGTACAATCAAGGCAAAAGTACCGACACTGACTACCCGATCAAAGATTCCCCCCATCAATTCCATTTTGAAAACCTTTGAAACGAGGTACCAGACAATCAAGAAACTGATAATGCCCAAAAAGACACTCAAGGCACCGGATTTTTTCAGCAATATAAACAGCTGATACAGCAAAATAGCTACAAGAACTATATCGATGATGTCTTTGATTCCTATTTGAAAGTCCATGCTATTATTTTATTTGTCGTTTACACCTGCCTTATAGGCTTTAAATATCTGAATCGTCTCCATTGCTTCTTTCACGTCATGCACACGCAAAATGGAAGCTCCTCCCATCAATGCCAGCATATTCATGGCAATTGTTCCGGTTAATGCATGTTCCGGAGTGGTTTTCAACAATTTGTAAATCATTGATTTTCTGGATACGCCTACCATCAAAGGCGCATCAATCATCTGAAAGTAATTGAGTTTGCTCATCAATTCATAGTTCTGCTCCAAGGTTTTAGAAAATCCAAATCCCGGATCAATGACTACATCATGCACTCCAAACAAACGCAGCTGTGCCACTTTTTTTGACAGATATTGAATGATTTCTGAAACCATATCTTGATAATCAGTATGTTCTTGCATGTCTTTAGGTGTTCCCCTCATGTGCATCAACACATAAGCTACTTTTAGGGCTGCAACAGCTTCAAACATCTGTGGATCAATACTTCCGCCACTGATATCGTTAATCATCGCTACATCATACTGTTGGACTGCCATCCTGGCTACAGGCGAACGGTAGGTATCAACAGAAATAACGGCTTCAGGGAATTTTTTACAAACAATTTCCAAGGTATCGGCTATGCGCCTGATTTCTTCATCTATTGATATGGGGTCGGCTTGCGGACGTGTCGAGCAACCTCCTATATCTATGATACTTGCCCCCTCCGACAAAAAGTTTTCTATTTTTTGCAGCAAAGCCAAGTCCGATTTAAACCTGCTGAGCGCAAAAAAAGAATCGGGTGTAATATTGACGACCCCCATCACAATCGGAGTACGCAAATCGTACAATTTACCTTTTAAGTTTAGAAATAAGTTTGAATCACCCATAGAGTAACAATTAATTATAAAATAGCCGTTTGTAGTTTTTGACAATAAAAATTGCTGTTTTTCTAAAATCTAAAATTCATATTTTAGATACCTTAGTTTCGTTACAAACCCGATATATTAGATAAATCTCCGCAAATTTAAGAAAATATTATACGAAATACGCTTTATATTCGTTTATTTAGACATAAAATTATTTTAAACACTTCATCTTTATGTTACGTAACTTATTTGGTATTTTCATTTTATGCATGATAGTTACACTTTCGTCATGTAACAATAACAAAGGCATCACCAGTTCCACAACCGGCTGGCCCTATGATTACAAAGCACAGAATGCTTTTCGGTCTGCAGGAAGTTTTTCTTCTCAGACCCCTCCGGGAATGGTAGAAATTCCGGGATGGAGTTTCACGGTGGATGATGCAGATGAGTATGAAACCGTTAATCGGAGAATTCGTCCGAATGAACTCAATACACGCAGAACGCTCACTGTCAATAGTTTTTATATGGACCAATTTGAAGTCAGGAACATCGACTGGCGTGAATATCAAAATTGGCTTACATCGGTGTATGCCCGCGTTGCCCCCGAGAAAATTGAAGCTGCCAAGCCAGATATCAAGGCATGGACAAAAGGTTTGAGCGACAACGAGCCTTTTCTGATGAATTATTTCACCCACCCATCATTCAACGAATATCCCGTTGTTTGCATCAGTTGGGAACAAGCAACTGCTTATTGTGCGTGGAGAAGCGATCGTGCCAACGAGATACGTTTGATACAAGCAGGCGTCATACAAGCGCCTGACTTTGATGCTATTGCTCAAATGACTACCTTAGAAGAAGTAGAAGAAGCAGTATTTACATCTAAAAAATTCTTTACCGGTCAACAAGATAATTTAGCCAAGACATACGCCGGTATGTTTCCTGACTTCCGATTGCCCTCAGAAGATGAGTGGGAGTTTGCAGCTTATGCCCGCAAGAGCAGTGATGCAGAAGGTAAAATCAGAGCCTATCCCTGGGCAGCAAATTATCATGGCAAACTCAATCAAGTACAAAGAAAACAGCAAGAAGCCCATTACAACAAAACGGGTGCTGACATCCAATCGAATGTTTTTTCGCGCACTGTTCCTGTAGGTTCGTTTGCTCCCAACGATTTCGGTTTGTATAATATGGCAGGAAACGTGAACGAATGGGTTTTTGATCAATATACCACCCGTGGCAATTTGAATAGAATTGACAGCGTAGATGTATTGGATGTTTTTCTTCCTGAATATCATAAATCCTCCGACAGCCGTGTGTATAAAGGTGGTTCCTGGAAAGATCCAATTTACTGGCTGCACCCTGCCTCTCGCAGGTACCTCGACCGATATCAATCAGCGAATGATGTAGGTTTCAGGTGTGCGATGAGCCTGATTCCCTCTGGAAGCAAAAAATAAACTGCATCAACATTCAACTAATTAATATCATTTATCAATATTTTTTGTCTTTTTGTGAGGATATTCAATAAAAACGTGTAAATTTGTCACCGAATTTTAAACATCAACATTATTATTGACATTATGAACCCTGTTTCAGCACGTTTAGCCGCGCTTTCTCCATCAGAAACCTTGGCTATGTCACAGAAAAGCAATGAGTTAAAAGCTCAAGGT
>CAZOUH010000049.1:0-8447 GCA_964582935.1 uncultured Paludibacter sp. | reverse complement strand
CCACCAATTTTCTCCATGATGAAAAGCATGTATCGCACATCAACGGCGATGGTGCGTTGCAGTTTAGGCTCGAAAATGATATCGCCACTCATGGCTTCCCAATTGCCATCGAAAGCCAAACCCAACAATTCTCCGTGAGCATTGAAGACTGGACTGCCAGAATTGCCGCCTGTAATGTCTGTGTTACAAAGGAAATTGACGAAGAGTTTTCCAGATGTTTTATCTGCATAAGTTCCAAAATCCTGTTGCTGTATAGCTGTTTTTAGCTTTTCCGGAACATGAAATTCCCTGTCGTTCGGAATCTCTTTTTCTAACACCCCTTCGGCTGTGGTAAAATAGTTGTACGTCACGGCATCAGCCGGTTGATAGCCACTAATCGTTCCGTAAGTCATGCGCATGGTGAAATTGGCATCAGGATAAGCTTCGTTCAGATCTATTAGATTCATTGTTTTTAAACCTGCTTCAAACAAGCGATTTAAATGTTGAATGGAATCCAAGCTGACATGGTAAGCTTGACTATTTAGTGCATTCAGGGTTTTATCAACTGCTGCTCGAAATTGTAAAGCAGGATCTTTAGTCAGATTGATTCTTTTAGCTTTCAGTCTTTTGCAAAATTTATCATGACTTGTAAAACTCGATTGACTATACACATGATGGGCATAACGCTGATAATCACCTTTGAACTTTTTATCAATCAATGCATATATGGAGGGTAAGTATTTTTTATCAACATATTGTCGGTAAGTTTGCAACATGACTGCAAAAGTCGCTTCATCCACCTCTGGCACATAGTCTTTATAGATTTCCTTAGATTGATGTCTGATGGAATCAATGGGCAAGTTGCTGTTAACTAAATTTTTCAGTTCAGCAGCCATTCGCGGCATTTCAACCCCAAGTATCAAAGCTTCTCTCAGATAAGAAGATGTAAGCTCTAAAGGGAAAGTTAGTTCATAGTTACGTTTCAATGCCGGCAGTACATTTCCGTATTTTTCAGCATAGGGAGGCATGGTTTCGATTTGTTTTTCAAAAGCCTTTTCTACCTCTCTTTTTCGATCTAAAATTCTCAGTTTCTCAACAGCCTTATTCATGCCTATGCTGTTTTTCCAATAATTGGAACTGCCGGCATATTTCCCGGCGTAAGCTATGTGGATGGCTTCATCAGCTTGCATAAATGACTCCCAAACAGCTTGTTTTGCTCCACGTACATCAATCCGAGACTGATTGGCAGCATGAATGCGGTTGTGAATTCCGAATGAAGTCAGGTAACGCGAAGTGCTACCCGGATTTCCCAATATCATGACAAAATCATTTTCTTGATAACCCTGAGAGGCGATAGGAATGACTTTTTGGGGTGTATAGGGGATATTATCGGCTTGAAATGCAGCAGGCTTTCCCAAAGAATCGGCATAAATACGAAATACTGCAAAATCACCTGTATGTCGGGGCCACATCCAGTTGTCGGTGTCTCCTCCAAACTTTCCTATGGAGGAAGGCGGCGTGTATGCCAAACGAATATCTTTGAATTCCTCTAAGACAAACACATAAAATTCATTGTTGCTATAAAAGGATTTAGTTTGTACTATATAATCATTGTCTTTGCTGTATTCCTCCCTGATGATTTGGAGGACAGAATCCTGCTTTGCCGCTCTGTCATTGAAATCTAAGCTATCCGGAAGCAGCTTTAGCACCCGTTCCGTAACATCCGTCATGCTAACCAAAAATTTGACGGTAAGTCCGGGTACGGGCAATTCATCCCTTAGTGTTTGGGCTGTAAAGCCGTTTTTTAGATAATTATGTTCGACTGTACTCAGTTTTTGAATGGCACCATATCCGCAATGGTGGTTTGTAAATACTAATCCTTGATTGGATACCACCACTCCGGTGCAACCTCCGCCAAAAACTACAATCGCATCTTTCATGCTGACAAGAGAGTCGCTGTATATGTCTTCAGCAGGTAAAGCGCATCCCATATTATGCATTTTCTGAATATTGTGCTGCTTAATCAGTGGAAGCATCCACATGCCTTCATCACCTTTAACACCTACAATTACAATAAGAAAAAGAAGCACAAACAATGATCTTCTCATACAATTACATTTTATTTTCAATGAAGAAATAGCTAAAATCAGAGATGCAAAGGTAGTTTTTAATTTTAAAATTTTGGCTTGTTGCTTCAATGCAAAAGGTAAAAGGTAAAAATTAAGATGGCAAAAGGTAAATGATACACCACTTATACTGAAATCAAAGAAAGAGTTTAATTTGCTTGTAGTCAAAGATATATCGAATATAACAAGTGGATTTCGTACAATTGATAAAAAATAAAATAAAACGATATTATAAAAGCTAATAAAATTATATATCTTTGAATCAGTATTTCCCAAAGGCTCTCCGATAGCTGCAACATGGCATCGGAGAGTTTTTATCATAATTTACAGATGTCAGCATATATAAAACAAATTGACTTGGTGTATCTTTGGGTGGACGGCAGCGATCCACTTTGGCAAGCAAAGCAGCAAACTGCATTGGCAAACAGAAATGACGGGACTGCCATTAATACTGCAGGTCGTTATATAAACAGTGATGAGTTGAGGTATTCGCTGCGTTCGGTGGAAAAACATTTGCCTTGGATACGCAAAATATTCATTGTCACCGACAATCAAATCCCTTCCTGGTTGGATGTACATCATCCTAAAATCACCATTGTGGATCATCAAGAAATTCTACCTCCGGAAGCCTTGCCTTGTTTTAATTCATGTATAATCGAATATTTTCTGTATCGCATTCCGGACTTAAGTGAATATTTTCTATACGCCAACGATGATATGTTTGTGAATGCCAATCTGTTGCCTTCGTTTTTTTTCGACATTGACGGATTCCCTATTGTCAGGTTACAGTATCTGCTCTTTCAGCGCATAGAGAGTAAATTCAAAGAACTA
Organism: uncultured Paludibacter sp.; assembly: GCA_964582935.1. Taxonomy (GTDB): domain Bacteria; phylum Bacteroidota; class Bacteroidia; order Bacteroidales; family Paludibacteraceae; genus Paludibacter. The sequence continues at coordinate 5,511 of CAZOUH010000049.1, read as the reverse complement.
ATGAATCTCCGCATGAATACATACCGGAAAAGTATAGATAATGCCATCATGCTCATCAAGAAAAAATTTGGTGTATATTACCCCGGAGCTTCGCATCACAATATAGATGCATACAGAAAAAGTGATTTTGCGATAGTGGTCGAGGAGGTATTTAAGAAAGAACTTCAAGCGACTTTCACCCATCAATTCAGAACCCACAAGGACATCCAGCGCGTTATATTTAGTTATTATGCTTTAGCTGTTGGCCGCGCTCATTTGAAATTTGCAACAAGAAAAGTGTCTTCTCGCATCCGTGTGCACAGGGGTGATTTTCAAGCATATTTAGATCGTTTTCAGTCAGATTTGTTTTGCTTGAACGATTCGGAACATGCCAATGACGAAAACAGAACATTGATTCGTCCTTTTTTAGAAAGTCTGTTTCCAGATCCATCAAAGTTTGAAAAAGACATAAAAATACTTTGAAAATTTCTTTTAGATAACCCCTAACGCCCTCGCAGCCTTAGAAATTTTTTGAATGGATTCATCAATTTGCTCATAGGTATGCGTTGCCATCAAGGAGTAACGAATCAAAGAATCTTCTGAGCGCACTGCCGGCGATACTACCGGATTGACAAATATACCATCATCCATCAACATCCTCGTCAGCATAAAGGTTTTGGTGTTATCCCGCACATACAAAGGAATGATGGGTGTTTCCGAGACTCCTGTTTCAAAACCCGCCTGAACGAATCCTGCTTTTGCCCGTTCGGTATTTTTCCAAAGTTTCTCTTGTCGCCAGCTTTCTTCTTCCATCACGTTGAGTGCCTCTATTACGCAAGCTGTGGAAGCAGGGGTAATGGATGCGCTGAAAATCAGCGTACGCGAGTGGTGCTTTAAAAAATTGATGATGTTCTCGTCCGCAGCTATAAATCCACCAATGGTTCCCAAGGATTTGCTGAAGGTACCCATAATCAAGTCCACATCATCGGTAACACCGAAATGCTCGCATACGCCTGCTCCCGTTTTGCCAAAAACACCCAAAGAATGAGCTTCATCCACCATGATAGAAGCATTGTATGTCTTTGATAAAGCTACTATCTCAGGTAGTTTTACGACATCTCCCTCCATGCTGAAAACGCCATCCACAACTATGACTTTCGTTTTTTCCGGTTCGCATTTTTTGAGCAAGCGTTCCAATTCTTCCATGTTGTTATGCCGGTATTTCAGTTGTTTTGAAAAAGAAAGCCTTTTCCCTTCAATGATGGAAGCGTGATCGGAATCATCAAAAATCAGGTAGTCCTCGCGCCCGGTCAGGCAGGGAACTACGCCGGCATTTACGGAAAAGCCTGTGGCATAAACCAAAGCAGCTTCTTTTCCGACCAATTGAGCCAATCGCTTTTCTAACTCGATGTGAATGTCTAAAGTCCCGTTTAAAAACCGTGATCCGGCGCAGCCTGTACCATATTTTTCAATGGCTTTAATAGATGCTTCTTTTAAGCGCGGATGATTGGTGAGTCCAAGATAACTGTTAGAGCCGAACATCAAAACCGGTTTTCCATTGATGCTTACCACAGTGTCCTGATCGGATTCAATTGGACGAAAATAAGGATAAACGCCTTGAGCAATAGCCTTTTGAGGAGCGTCATATTGCCCTAATATTCTGCTTAACTGACTCATATCAATGAGAAATTAAAATTTCGTTTGCAAAGATACTATTTTTTGAAAAGAAGATATTTCCTTCAACTAAATAATTATTAACCGATCTTGTATTTATCGATCTGATCTATTTCAAAATTTTTAATGAAAGTAGCATGTTTCCTGACTTCTACCTCAGCAAATTTCTGATATACCTCAGCTGATTTTCTGAACATATCATTGCGACTGGCATCAATAATTAATAAATAACTCATGATGATGTGTCCGGCCATCTCTACTAAACGGCGTGCTTGGAAATCAGTGTATTCCGGATTTTTAGCATCCAATACCCTGTTTGTGGCTGTTTCAAATAAATTGGTCATGGTAATCAATTTCTTCCGTAAGGAGTGAAACTCCGGATTGATGGGCTGCGATTCGTAATATTTAATTTGTTTGAGGAAATTGCCCGTGGTGACGTGGCGGATGGCAGCGACAGTTTGCAGCTGAGAAGTGCCTTCGTAAATTGTCAGAATGCGGGCATCGCGATAAATGCGCTCACAGGCATAATCCTTCATAAAGCCCGAACCACCATGTATCTGTATGCTGTCGTAGGCATTCTGATTGGCAAATTCACTGGAAAACATTTTTAAGATAGGCGTAAAAGCATCTGCCAATCGCTGGAATTCTTTGTAATCTGCACGTTCTTCCGGGGTGAATTTACGATTTGCCTCTATGCTTTCGTAAGCTTTATATACATCTACAAAACGCGCTGTTTCGTACAACAAAGCACGGGAGGCATCCAATTTAGCTTTCATCAATGACAGCATTTCATACACAGCCGGAAATTCGATGATCGCTTTTCCGAATTGCTTCCTGTCTTTGGCATATGCCAACGCTTCGTCGTAAGCAGCTTGTGAAACGCCAACCGATTGCCCGCCAACGCCTAAACGTGCTCCATTCATCAAGGACATTACGTACTTGATAAGACCCAAACGCCTTGTCCCGACTAATTTTGCCGGTGTATTGGTAAACACTAATTCGCAGGTGGGCGAACCCTTGATGCCTAATTTGTTTTCGATGCGGCGTACCTTGATGGTATGATCAAAATTGTTATCTGCCACAAAATAAGACAAGCCTCTTCCGTCTGTTGACCCTTCTTCAGAGCGAGCCAACACCAATTTGATATGTGCATCGCCGTTGGTGATAAAGCGCTTTACACCATTTAGATACCATATGTCTTCGCGCTCATTGTAAGTTGCTTTGAGCTGAACAGCCTGCAAATCAGAACCTGCATCAGGTTCAGTCAAGTCCATGGAGCAGGTTTCTCCCTGACAAACACGCGGTAAAAATTCAGCTTTGATTGCCTCATCAGCAAATTCATTGATGGTTTCGGCACAATCCTGTAAGCCCCAAATATTGGCAAAACCGGCATCGGCACGCGACACCATTTCTCCACCCATCACATAAGGTATAATGGGAAAATTCAATCCACCGTATTTGCGTGGCAAGGACATCCCATACAAGCCGGCTTGTGCCAGGGCTTCGTGATTTTCTTGCGTGCCGCGAGCATATTGCACGCGGTTGTTTATCACCTGTGGTCCTTCCTGATCCACACTTTCAGCATTGGGTGCAATGATGTCGTGGCAGATTTCTCCGATGATTTCCAATACCCGTTCATAATTGTCAATGGCATCCTCAAAATCACGCGGCGCATAATCATATGCATCTTTTTCGCTAAAGTTTTGCTCCTTCAAAGCAACTATCTTCTGCATCAAAGGATGCGAAAGCTGGAATTTGAGGGCGGAATTGTTGGAGTAGTAGTTCATTGTTAGTAGTTGGGAGTTAGTAGTTAATTATTTTGAATTCTCTCTGTAATACCCAATCATCTTCGGTACTACCTCCGCTACATCGCCGGTAATAACATAATCGGCAATGGCATTGATGGGGGCATGGGGGTCGTTATTGATGGCGATAATCATGGCACTTTCCTGCATGCCGGCAATGTGTTGTATCTGACCGGAGATGCCGCAGGCAATGTACAGTTTTGGTCGAACGGTAGTACCGGTTTGTCCAATCTGACGCGCATGTTCGGAGAACCCCGCATCTACAGCGGCTCGTGAAGCGCCTACTTCACCACCTAAGGCATGAGCCAAATCAAACAGCATATTGAAATTTTCGGCACTGCCCATTCCGTATCCGCCGGCTACAATGATGGGTGAAGCTTTGAGGTTGACTTTGGACTGCTCCATATGACGCTCTATCACTTCAATCACGAAATCAGTATCAGCGACATATTTAGATACATCTAACCGGACGGTTTTGCCTGTATATTTTTTATCGCGTATGGCTTTCTTCATAACGCCCTCGCGTACTGTTGCCATTTGCGGACGACAATCGGGATTGACGATGGTGGCTACGATATTACCTCCAAAAGCCGGACGAATTTGATACAACAAATCTTCATAAACCTTTTTTGCTTTTCTATCTTCATAGGTACCGATTTCCAAAGCTGTACAATCGGCAGTCAAGCCGCTAAACAATGCCGACGAAACCCGCGGTCCCAAATCCCTGCCAATGGAAGTTGCACCCATCAATGCTATTTGTGGTTTTTCTTCTTTGAAAAGATTTACAAGCACTGACGTATGTGGAAGTGTCGTATAAGGCGATAAACGCTTGTCATCAGCCAAATATAAAGTGTCAACCCCATATGGGAATATTTGCTCTCCTGTTTTTTCAAGCTGATAACCGACAGCGACAGCCTCTAATTTACACTGCTGCTTATCAGCTAAGGTACGTCCCTTGGTCAGCAGCTCTAAACTCACATCTACGACTATACCATCTTCAATTTCGAGATATACCATTATATTTCCTTCAGACTTCTCCGATGGGTGGGTTGTATGCTCTTGTTTGTTTTTTGTAATATCTACGGTCATAAAGTTTGTGTTTTAAAATATTTAGAAGTGTTGCACTATCCTAAGCCACCCCTTGGGGAGGTTTGGAGGGGCTTAACTTTACCCTATCGTATGATTCGCAATCAATTCCTTGATTAAATCTTCAATCTCATTATCAGCCGGTGTCAGGCGTTTGCTTTCCTTAGCTGTAAATACCACGTTTTCAATCTGTTTGACTTTGGTAGGAGAACCTGTAAGTCCTAACCACTGAGGTTCGTGCTCGATGTCGCAAGCACCCCATTCCGGAATATCCAGGTAGGGATGGGTTTCAAAAAGCTCTGTATAATCCGTAGAAGAAGCTTGACGTTCGCTGACTGTTCCGGCGTTTTTGTATTTTAAAGTAAGTTTTGCATGGCGAGGACGGCAATGGGCAGCCGATCCGTTTACGGTAATCAGCACAGGCAAAATACCTTTTACGGTTTCAATGCCTTTCTCCAACCTTCTTTTGACTGTTATTTCAGATTTGCTGATATGGAGAATTTCTTCTGCATAAGTTATTTGTGGCAGACCTAATTTCTCGGCAACTTGCGGTCCGACCTGTGCTGTGTCACCATCAATTGCCTGTCTGCCGCAAAGAATAATATCTACCTGACCGATTTTACGGATGGCAGCAGCCAAGGCATAGGAGGTGGCAAGGGTGTCGGAACCGGCAAATTCACGTCCGCTCAGCAGATAACCGCCATCTGCACCGCGGTACATGCTTTCGCGAATGATTTCGGCTGCACGCATGGGACCCATGGTCAATACATGCACCCGGGTACCTTCAAATTCAGTCTTGATACGCAGTGCCTGTTCAAGTGCGTTTAAATCTTCCGGATTATAAATAGCCGGCAATGCGGCACGATTGACAGTACCGTCAGCTTTCATCGCATCCTTTCCGACATTGCGTGTGTCGGGCACTTGTTTGGCAAGTACAACAATATTTAAATTCATTTTGTGTGTTGTT
>CAZOUH010000048.1:6487-8586 GCA_964582935.1 uncultured Paludibacter sp. | reverse complement strand
GATTGAAAAGACGCTGCTTTCAGCCGTAAACTTCGAAGGGGAAGACAAAACATTAGCAGATCTGTATATTCAGTTAAAAAAAATAGATAAGAAATGGCATAAGTCTGATAATCCTGAATTGAGAAATCTTAACTTTCCCATTGATCAGGAAAGAGAGTCTTTTTCACGTACACAAGATAGTGTTTTAGCCTCGATATCGCAAAGTTTCATCAAGCGAGATGAATTACAAATAGAAAGAAAAGATAAAAAAACGGATATTGTTAATGTAGATTTTATCAGTATCAATGAAAAATTCTCCAAATTGTTTGTAGAGCATCTGATAGCACAAACTTATGATTTTTATAAAAACACCAAAATAGCTCAGTCTAAAGGCAATATTAACCTTATACAACATGCTGCAGATTCTATAAAAGAATTGTACGAGTCGGCTCTGTATGCAAGTGCAAGCGTAGCTCAAACGAATATCAACAGGGCATCGCAATTGGCTTTAGTACCGCGATTGAAAGAAGAGTATAATGTACAGCTTTACGGGTCGGTTTATTCTGAAGTGCTTAAGAATTTAGAAACGGCAAAGTTGGAAATGGCACGAGAAACACCAATATTCCAAATCATTGATAAACCCATCTATCCTCTGAAAAAAATAAGAATAGGCAAGTTGAAAGGATTAGTCTTTGGTGGTTTCGCCGGTGGGATATTGATTGTATTCTTCTTTATGGGAAGGGTATTCTGGGATGACTTTCTCGTTTAGTATGCTTGGAAGCGTTGATGAAAATTTGGAAAAAAATAAAAAGTGAACTGGTTAAAGTTCTGTTTTTGACATTTTTAGTAAATTTCATTAAGATCGGAATTAATTTAGTCACCACTAAAGTAATTGCAGTGTTAATCGGTCCCAATGGAGTTGCTGTCATTGGCCAATTTACTAACTTTATCAGTACCATTACAACAAGCTCTACGGGGGGGGTGACCAATGGAGTTGTTCGCTATACCTCTGAATTTAAAGATGATAAGAAACTATATATTCAATATCTGAATGCTGCGTTCACGATTACTATCGTGTTTTCCACGCTGACCATGATCGTTTTGTTGCTGTTTGCAAAGCCTATAAGCAGGGCGTTGTTTGGCAACTTGACTTACCTTTCCATTATTTATATCACAGCACTTACCCTGTTTCTGTTTTCTTTAAACAGTTATTTGCTCGCAATCATCAATGGCAAAAAACTGTACGATAGGTATATTTTCATCAATTTAATATCCTCTGTTGCAGGTTTTATTTTTACTATGGTGTTGGTATATCTATTTAAGATATACGGGGCTTTGCTGGCTTTGGCAACCTATCAATCAGTTGTGATAATCATCACCTTATATGTTGTTCGTAAGAATAAGCTTTTGTCTTTTGCTGATTTAGGCTTCAATTTTGATAAAAACAATTGGCTTAAACTTTTTGCATACTCCCTCATGGCAATAGTTGGGTTGATATGGCCACTGATCAATATATCAATCCGAACTACAATGATATCTCAGCTGTCCTTTGAGTCAGCCGGTATTTGGGAAGGTATGACCCGCATTTCCGGACTCATTACTGCCATTGTGGGGGCAGCTATATCTACTTATTTTTTACCGCGATTCTCAGAGATTACAGAAAATAAAGAACTTAAAAAAGAGGTTTATTCAGGTTTGAAAATTATACTGTCTGCAACCTTGGTACTGGCTTTCCTGATGTATGTGTTCCGACAACAAATAGTTATGATTCTATATACGGATCAATTTATGTCAATGACTGAATTATTTGTGATTCAGTTAACAGGTGATGTATTATGGGTTGGAAAGATGGTGTTGTCCGTTGTGTTGATTGCCAAAGCAATGATGAAAAAATATGTCATCTTGGAAATTGTTTTTGGTTTAGTTTATCTTGTTGTGGCTGTTGTGCTCTTACATATGGGAACAGGCACTATTAGTGCGCCGATAGCGCATCTGACTTATAATCTTCTGTATTTTATTGTGATTATCTTTGTGTTTAAAAAAATAGTAGGTTCAAAAAACTTAGTAGTAGAAAGTTTAAAAGAATAATACGCTGATTTATTTTATATCATGTTGATATA
>CAZOUH010000048.1:0-6387 GCA_964582935.1 uncultured Paludibacter sp. | reverse complement strand
TTTAATAGGGAGTTTCTCCTTGATATTGAAATATGTGTTGATCAATAAATTGTCGCCTTATCCCATCGTTTCTCTATTGATTCTGTTTTTTTCTTACGTGTTGATTTTTGAAATGGGGCAAATAAGACAAGCCTTAGCCATGGGCATCTTGTTGTATGCACTTTTATTTTATAAAGAGAAGAAAAAAATACTACTCCTTATTGTGATAGCAGCATTGTTTCATTATTCGTCATTGATATTTTTGTTGGCGCTAATCATACCACATGACTTTAAAAAATGGTATTATTATGTTTCGTTGTTGCTGGTAGCCAATCTGTTGTTTATCGTAGTCGAGCCATTGTTACATTTTGCAGCAGGCCTTTTACCCGGATTCAGTGGGTCAAAGTTGCTTTTGTACTACGAAATGGAAAAAGGAGAGGGAAGTATCAGTATTCCTTTATTGACATCAAGGCTTTTGCTATTAGCTGTGTATTATTGGTTAAGGGTCAAAAATGATAGCTTTCAAGATAAACCACTGTACGATTATATTTTTAATCTTTATTTCTTTTCAGTGTTTATCTATTTAGGATTCTCATTTTTTCCCCAGATATCGGGTAGAGGGGGAGCTTATTTTGCCATTTTTGAAATTCTGTTGATCCCGATTGTTCTGAAAGGATTTGAATTGATTTATGCCAGGGTGTTGTTCTTTGTGTTCTTTATATCGATATTTTTACTTACATTTATCATGTTTTTAATCAAATGGGGGGAGTCATTTATTCCCTATACAACATGGTTATTTGAGTTTTAGAACTTCAAATAATCAAATAGTCAAATACTCAAATGCAGCAATGATGTGTTTGTTATTTTTGATGATAAGAAATAAGTATTACAGATGAAGATTGTTTATATCATACATGGTACCTATCATGGGGCGGGCATGGAAAGAACGCTGACTTTGAAAGCCAATTATTTGGCTGATAAGTTCGGTCATGATGTAGTAATTATTACCACCGACCAGCGCAAACGTCCTCCCTATTATCCTTTGTCTGAAAAGATACAATGCATCGACCTTGACATCAATTTTGATTTGTATTATGACAAGCCTTTAGCAGTTAGTGTGCTGTCTTTTCTTAGAAAACAATCATTGATTAAGAAGAAACTATCAACTTTATTGCATGCATTAAATGCCGATATAGTCATTAGTATGATGGGAAGAATTATTTCCTTCCTTCCCAAAATAAAAGATGGTAGTAAAAAAATATATGAATACCATTTTAACAAATATGTTCGCAGCCTGATGCTCGAAAATGCTTCATGGCTCAAAAAGACAGCTTATCAATGGAGGGCGTGGTACGAACTCAAGAATATTAAAAAGATGGATGCCTTTGTGGTCTTAACACATGAGGATGCAGCCATGTGGGGCAATTTGAAAAATATACGGGTGATATCCAATGCCAGTTCGTTCTTCCCAAAAGAGAGTACCGATTCAACTCAGAAAGTAGTGATTTCAGTAGGCAGATTTGAACATCAAAAGGGCTACGACAGGTTGGTACCTGTGTGGCAAACTATAGCTGACAAATTCCCTGATTGGCAACTGATTGTCATAGGCAGTGGTAGCAAGCGGTCTGAAATTCAAGCACAAATCAAGCAAGCCGGATTAGAAGATAGTCTGATTTTGAAAGATCCTGTGACTGATGTTGAAGCAGAATTATTAAAGGCAAGTATCTATCTGATGACTTCACGCTATGAAGGATTTCCTATGGTGTTGGCAGAAGCTATGGCTTGCGGTTTACCTGTGGTGTCTTTTCGATGTCCTTGCGGTCCTTCCGATATCATCGATCATGGACAAGATGGCTTTTTGGTGGACGATGAGGATGTTTCCCAAATGTCAAATTATCTGTCTATGCTGATGGAAGATGAAGCCTTTAGAAAAGAAGCCGGCATGGCTGCTCGAAATAATATCCAACGTTATTCTCAAGAAGCGATTATGTCTTTGTGGAAACAATTATTCAATGAATTAACGAAATCTGCATGAAGAAAATATTATTCTATTCCAGCGTTTCTGACGTAAGCCTCTTTCAAACCCAGAAATTTTATAAAATTGATGTTGACATCTTGACTGATTTAGGCTACCAAGTCACGACCAGTAATAAGATCAGTGACTTCTTGAAATGTAGTCGCTATGATATAGCCTATATCTATTTCTATAGATATGGTTTGTTTGGTGCTATACTCGCTAAGTTGTTCGGCAAAAAAGTTTATTTTACCGGCGGTATAGATGCACTTGATAAAACCTATGCAAGTAAAAAGAGGTATTTCATGCAATCTGTGTTTTTTAAATTATGTTTATTTTTTTCTACACAATGCATATTGGTATCTCATACAGACCAAGATAATGTGAAAAAAATATATGGTGGTAGATTGCCTCGCAAAACAGTATTGTCGTTTCACGCTTTTGATGTCCAAGCATATCAATATAACGATTCAGTTCGCAAAAATAATGATTTCATCAGTATAGCGTGGATGGGAACAATACCCAATGTGTTGCGTAAGGGTTTGGATAAAGCCGTTGATTTGTTTGAATTGTTGAAAAAGAAATATCCTGCATATAAGGATTCTCGTTTTTTGATTGTCGGGACACAAGGTGTAGGCTCTGAATTTTTAAAAGAAAAGGTAGCATCACAAAATCTGAACGACAGTGTGATTTTTACCGGAGAAGTCGATGAACATGAAAAAATAGAATTGTTGAAAAACAGTCGATACTATTTTCAGTTGTCTTTGTATGAAGGCTTTGGAGTAGCCGCTGCGGAGGCTTTGGCAGCCGGCAATGTAGTGCTTACTTCAGGGAAGGGAGGGTTGAAAGACAGTGTGGGACCACATGGTGTAGATGTGGATGTTGATGCTGATTTGCAAGAGCAAATTGATAGGATTCATGATGAAATATGTCAAGTTGATGAACAAGCATTACGCAAAGCCTACGAGTATGTAAATGAACGTTTCTCCTATCCAATCAGAAAAAAAGATTTTTCTCGCATCATCAGTTGAATGGCTTGAAGTATTAAAATGACCTCATTCAAAATTTAAGTTTTCACCATGAATATTTTATTCCTTACCATATCAACAAAAATAACGAGTGACACTGAGGGTGGTGTGTATTTAGATTTGCTTCGAAAGTTCAGAGATCATGGACATCAAGTATTTGTTGCTGCTCCTGCTGAAAGAAGATACCGAGAAGAAACTCAACTGTTTGAATACGGCGGGATAACAGTATTGAAGATTAAGACATTAAATTTCCAAAAAACCAATCTCATTGAGAAGGGAATTTCAACCTTGTTGCTTGAACATCAATACAGCACCCAAATCTTTAGATTTTTCAAAGACATTAAGTTTGATTTGATTTTGTATTCTACACCTCCTATCACCTTTTCCAAATTGGTAAGCCAAATTAAAAAACGCGATCAGGCTAAATCCTATCTTTTGCTTAAAGACATTTTTCCTCAAAATGCAGTTGATTTAGGGATGATGAAAAAGACCGGTATGATATATCATTTTTTCAGAAGGAAAGAAAAACAATTGTACCGGGTTTCTGATCACATAGGATGTATGTCGCCTGCTAATGTAGCATATGTATTGAAACACAATCCGGAAATACCGATTCATAAGGTTGAGGTAAATCCCAATAGTATTGCACCATTGACGTGTGAAAAAGACGATCTTGTACGTGCTGAAATAAGAAAAAAGTACAATATCCCATCACAAGCCGTTGTGGTATTGTACGGAGGTAATCTTGGTAAACCACAAGGCCTTGATTTCTTTTCTACTATGCTGCATGCAAATCGAGACAGGGAGGATTGTTTTTTTCTGATAGTTGGTTCCGGCACTGAGCAAAAGAAACTCGAAGCATGGGTGAATGAAAATCAACCCCAAAATTGTCGCTTGTTAGACATGCTGCCTAAGGAAGATTATTCTCAACTTGTTCATGCTTGTGACATAGGTTTAGTTATGTTGGATAAAAGATTTACCATCCCTAACTTCCCGTCTCGTATTTTGTCCTATTTAGAATGTAAAATGCCGGTGCTTGTAGTGACAGATATTCATTCAGATATGGGGAAAATTGCTGAAGAAAATCAATTCGGATTATTTTCTGTTCATGGTGATATCGAGACTTTCAATATCAATTTGAATCAGTACATAAACAACAGGAAATCAATTGAAAGTATGGGAATGAACGGTTATCAGTATTTGATGGCAAACTATACAGTCGATCAGTCCTATCAAATAATAATGAAACATTTTCAGAAAAAATAAATGTACAGACGTTTTTTTAAAAGGATTTTAGATTTTATCATTGCAACTCTCATGGTGATTATAGCATCTCCTATTTTGTTGATAATCATACTTATTTTGATTGTTGCAAATCAAGGAAAGGTTTTTTTTGTTCAGGGAAGGATAGGGTTAAACAATCAGTCGTTCCGTTTGTTCAAGTTCAAAACAATGAATGACAGGAAGGATAAACAAGGAATTTTGTTACCTTCGCATGCTCGTTTGACAAAAACAGGACAATTCCTTCGTTCAACTTCTTTGGATGAACTTCCGCAATTGATCAATGTTATCAAGGGGGATATGTCTTTGATCGGTCCCAGACCATTGTTAATTAAATATTTGCCCTTGTATGATGATAAACAAATCAGGCGACATGAGGTGAAACCCGGTATAACGGGTTGGGCACAGGTGAATGGAAGAAATGCCATCAGCTGGCAACAGAAATTCGAGTATGATGTTTTTTATGTTGATAATGTGAACTGTCTGTTAGACTTGAAAATTTTTTTTCGTACCATAACTAAAATTTTCAAGCGTGAAGGTATTAATAGTGATGCTATGCAGACTATGGAAGAGTTTACAGGAAATTAAAACAAGATTTGATTCAATTGAGTGATTATTTTAAACTAAAAATAATATGTATCTGTACGGAGCAGGTGGACATGCAAAAGTTGTCATTGAAATATTAGAGGCTAATCATGAAGAAATTCAAGGCATCTATGATGACAACGAAGATATCAACGATTTTTTGGGTTTTAAAGTACAAGCTCCAACGGATGGTGTGCTTGGACCATTGATTATCACTGTGGGAGATGCATCTATCAGGAAGAAAATAGCTTTACATAATCAGGTGAATTTTGGCAAGGCTGTTTATCCTGACGCTATCGTATCGCCTCGCACCACCATTGGGGACGGAACTGTGGTGATGCAGGGCAGTGTAATACAGGCTTGTGCTGTTATTGGAAAGCATTGCATCGTTAACACGGCAGCTACGATTGGTCACGATTGCGTTTTGGAAGATTTTGTACACTTGTCATCCAATGCCACACTTTGTGGTGAAGTGAAGGTGGGAGAGGGTAGTTGGATTGGTGCAGGGACAACTGTTATTCAGGGTGTAACAATAGGCAGCTGGTCGTTGATAGGCGCCGGATCTGTTGTTGTCAATGATATTCCTGATGGCGTTGTAGCTTATGGTAATCCATGTAGGGTAATTAGAAAATTAGATGATAAAATTAGTTTTTAACTGAAATACGAATAGAAGTAAGGTGAAGAAGAAAAAGATTTATTTGTCACTCGCCACCATGGGCGGAGATGAGCTGAAATACGTACAAGAGGCGTTTGATACCGATTGGGTTGCACCTTTGGGACCCAATGTAGATAAATTTGAAGAGACATTGTCTTCTTATTTAGAAAAAGAAAAACACATAGTTTGCTTAAGTTCAGGGACAGCAGCTATACATTTGGCATTGTTGCAATTAGGGGTTTCTTACGGTGACGAGGTGATTTGTCAGTCATTCACTTTTGTGGCTTCTGCCAATCCCATTAAATACTTAGGTGCCGAACCGGTGTTTGTTGATAGTGAGCCTGATACTTGGAACATGGACCCCAATCTATTAGAAGAGGCTATCAAAGATAGAATTTCCAAGACAGGGAAAAAGCCACGTGCCATTATTTTCGTTCATTTATATGGTATGCCTGCCAAAATTCATGAAATCATGGCGGTTGCACAAAAGTACGACATCCCCGTGATAGAAGATGCTGCAGAAGCGCTTGGGTCTTCATATGATGGACAGCAATGCGGAACTTTCGGCTACTTGGCAAGCCTTTCTTTCAATGGCAATAAAATAATTACTACTTCCGGAGGTGGTGCATTGATATGTCCCACCAAAGACATAGCCGATAAAACAAAGTTTTATGCTACACAGGCACGAGATAAAGCCCCGCATTATCAACATTCAGAAGTGGGTTTTAATTATAGAATGAGTAATGTTTGTGCAGGTATCGGACGAGGACAAATGAAAATGTTAGATACCTTTGTTGAGCGCCGCAGGGCTATCAATGCATATTACAAAGACAAACTGAAAGATT
>CAZOUH010000047.1:5002-8869 GCA_964582935.1 uncultured Paludibacter sp. | reverse complement strand
CCACCGGTATATAAGTTGAATTGCTGACCGGTTATCAGCAGCGGATCTGAAATAAGAAAAACAGATGCTGCCCGCTTGGCTTTCAACAGGGCAACAGACTCATCTGTTGCAGTTTGCAAACTGAATACCTGTTCTGCCGGTTGTACTGATTGAAAACTCACATAAACAGTGTTTTGTGAAGAACTGGACTGTGGCTTTTCTATGTTAGAACCTACTGCATATAGCTTTCCTCCGTGGATGAAAAAATTACTGCTGTCCTGAGACCTGATGGCTGAATCTGCCTTTTTAGGGGAGCCTTGAATGACGATAAAACCTCCCTCGATGAATACGCTTCCGTCATCCCCATCAATAGCATCTCCTTTTTCTGATTCTAACAAAACGACACCATCGGTAATTTTCACAAAACTACCGCCAACTGTACTCGATGCATTAGCTTTCAGACAATCATCTTCAGCTGTAACGCTTATCTCACCTCCATGGATGACAATTTGTGGCGCACTCACCCCTTTGTCAGCTTTTAAAATCTTAATTTGTCCGCCTTGAATGGTGATGGTAGAATCTGCATCCAAGGGTCTTCTGCTGGACAGCAGCTCAAACACACCATCGTTGATGGTCAAGTGATGACCGGCATCGATCGCATTATCGGCACAATCCAATCTGAAAACACCTCCATGGATATTGATATTTTTGCCTGATTTTATACCTTTGGTAGCTGATTCTCCTTTTAAAAACTCACTGCCACCGCCACTTATAATATTAAAAATGCCATCGTAAATATTGATGTCTGTTTCAGCAGACATGCCATCCTGTTCAGAAACTATTTTAAATTCACCACCGTTGATGGTGATGTATCCTTCTAAAGGATTGGATGTTTTATCAGACTTTAAAGCATCTCCTCCACTTGTAATATCGAATTTGCCTCCGTTGATGACTAAATAATCTTTTCCTTTGATGGCACCGCCAACCGAATTAACTACAATCTCACCACTTTCAATGATGATTTCGTCTCGTGAATAAATACCACCGTTATAATTTCCTTGTACAGTCAATTTACCCTTTCCGGCAATTGCCAAATAATCATGACTATAAATGGCAGCATTCAGGCTATCCGGCGTAATGACATAATCTGCCCCATCTGTTACCTTATTATCAGTACCTTCCAATAGCATGATGATGGTGCGTTTGGTATTGTTAAGGTAAATGGCTGCGTTGTTTTCGTTGGTGATTTGCACATTATTCAGCAGCAACCGAACCAAAGCTGAGGCATCAACTACAATTTGTCCGTTGTTAAGATTGCCGTTTAGTTGATAGGTGCCGCCTTTGAGAATGGTAGCAGTAGAACCCTCAATGCGCACATTAGAACTTGCACACTCAATCGTGTTTCCTGACAACTCAATATGAATAACATCCTTTTCTTTCCATATATAATCAGTGGTGTCCTTCCCGTTGTCCGGTATGCCGATAACATTTTCAGGATCACAAGATGGAAACATCAATAATGTTCCGGCAACAAAGAAAAATATAACAGTTTTTACAAAAGTTTGCATGATTGTTAATGATCAATTTTCAACTTACGAATTTTACAAAGAAAAATTATATCCGACACCCAAGATATACTTGCCATATCCATCTTCATCGTCAGGTCTTGTGTTGATGACTCCAAAAACATCCACCGTATGTTTTTTAGATATTTTATATCCAAGTGAAAGGGTATATCTGAATTTTTCAAAATTATAATTATTCAAAGAATAAAAAGTTTCAGCAGCAATGGAGGGTTTCCACGGACTTTTCGGAAGAGAATAGCCCACTTTTAGTCTGTTACGCCATGCCAACTCTGATCTATACCTCTGATAATCATCGGGAGTATCTTCCGACATCCGATTGGCTCTGTCTTTTAGTGTATATTGAACTCTTTCTCGAAGTGCAAAAGTAAAATTACTGTATTTTAAACTATAAGCAGTTGTGGCAGATATCCTGTTCCTCCATTGATAATTAAGATGTTTGGTATCTAAGGTGTTGTACAATTGATAAGCTGCAGCCGCTTTCCAGTTTTTCGTAATTTTATAATCAGCGCTTATCCCTACACTGGCACGATCAATCAGGCGTAGGTACTGAATGGTTCGTATTTCTGCATCTGCTTCCATACTCCATTTTTTATTGATTTTCTTATCTACTGTCACATTGGTCCACACGCCATAAGATTGACCTTGAGCATGTAACAAAGGAGTTGACATGGAGACAAAAAGCAATAAGCCTACTAAAGTCTTTATGTTCTTGACGGATAGCATCATGATTATTTTTCGTAATAATAATAGGTTATCATAGCTGTATCTCTCAGAAAATCAATCTTTTCGATAGAAATTCTATGGATATTCAAACCGGTTCTTTCGCTTAATTCAGCAATCAGGGCTTCTCGTTTTTCAGGTTTGATCATATCTATTTTTTCATAGCGCATCTCATTCGAAGATTCTTTCTTCAACAGCAGTTTAGTATCGAGGATGAGTGTGCTGAGAAATATGATTCCAATGATGATCCCTAATTCATAAAACTGTAACCTGATGGCGCTTACCAAACCCATCGCTATAAAAATGAACAAGTAAGTCATATCTTTCATATTGATGCTTGCCGTGCGATAACGAAGCATGGAGAATATAGCAAACAAACCAAATGCTGCACCCATCGACATTTTTACTTCATTCAAAACGAAAGTGAGCAAGAAAATCACCATGTTAAACATTAAAAATGTAAAGATCGTATCCATTTTCTTGTAATTCGGATAATAGACAAATAAGATGATTAAAATAACACCTAATAAGTTGATACTCAAATTAAGAAAAAAAGTATAATTGATTTGAATGGCGTCAACGGTGCCACTTCCTGCAGTCACTCCATCATCCACTAAGTCTTCTGTTTCTAAAACGTCTATCGGGAATGCATGTGCATTTGAATATCCTGAAAATAAAGATACCGAACCCAAAAAAAGCATAAATGCTAAAGTTACAATTGATTTACGCATCTGTAGAAAGAATTTTACTAACATTTCTGATTTTATTTTTAAAGTTATTTGTTTTTACATTTTCAACGGTACTGGCTATACCCAGACAATACTTACTCAATGATGATGAATGAATTTGTTTTTCATGCATGATGGAAATAAAGGAAGAACCACTTGATCTGTCTTGCTTTACTTCAGCAATGATTAACGATGGAAGTTCCACTTTTTTCTCTTTCATTTCATAATTAAGGCCGAAATCAATGGTAATGCGCTCATTCAACTTTTTACTTGCCAACGTAATTCTGTTGTAATTCACTTGCAGAGCCGGTTCTAAAGAGTCTGCCTTATACTTGGTTATTTTCTCCAATAATTGTCCTGTCTCGCCTTCCAAAGACCATTGATTGTCAGGCAATTTCAATCTGCTCTTAATGGTTCTCCTTTTATTCGATTTGAATTTAATTTCAAAATAATGCAAATCTGAATCTACATATGAACGGAAACGGACTTTGTATCGATTTAACTTTCCATTGTGATGCAACCTGTACATTTCGTGATCAGGGGTATCAAAATAGGTTGTATTATATTGAGAATAACGGTTTTCTGTCACCTCCAACACATAATAATGCTCCTTTGCCATAGACAATATATCAAGCAAAAACGAACTGTGAAACATATACTTACGGTCCATTCTGTCCAACAATTTTACCTGACCGAGTTCCTTTAGGCTAATAGGTTCAAAATCTTTTAACAAATCCAAAATTTCATTCAAAATAATATAGTTTTTATGCTATCTATAAAAGTTAATACCTTTAAATTAATGATACTGTATTTTTTCTCAAGTCGCAAAGATAAAGAAAATCATTCTTATTTTT
>CAZOUH010000047.1:0-4902 GCA_964582935.1 uncultured Paludibacter sp. | reverse complement strand
CTGTCAACACCCAACACCATAAACGCAGTGGCATACGCGTCAGCACGCATAGAGGAAGAGGATACAACTGTGGCGCTCAACAAATTATGATCAACAGGATAGCCGGTTACAGGATGGATGGTATGGGCATATTTTTTCCCGTTTCGATAATAATACTGACGATAATTGCCTGAAGTCGCCATACCACAATCGGTTAATGAAAGCACCGTTTGCAGCGGTCGCTGTTCCTCAAACAAAATTTCATCGGGACGGTCAATGCCGATTTGCCATTTTTTCCCTTTAGGATTTAATCCTTTGCAGGCTATTTCCCCACCAATCTCAACCATAAAGTGCTCACAACCTTCGGATTCAAGCAATTCTCCAATGACATCTGCAGATTGCCCTTTAGCAATTGCACTGGCATCTAACATCATGCGAGGATCTGCTTTTACAAGGCGCTGATTCTGTAAGCTTATCTTATGAAATCCAATATAGGGAAGAATAGCTGCCACATCAGGCGTCTCTTTTCGATCTTTTGTACCGAAACCAAAACCCCAAGCATTGATCAGAGGTGCAACTGTAATATCAAATGCACCGTGTGTGTTTTGCGAAACCTGCACAGCCTCATCATACATTTGTATAAAAAAATCATCCACCTCCACATCTTCATTCTTGTTAATTTTGGAGATAATGGATTGCATGTTAAAGGTAGAGAGAGAAGCATCAAACTCCTGAAACTTCGTTTCAATCTCAGTCTGCAAGTTTTTTCCTTCGGGATGCAAATAAGTGATGTGGTAGTAGGTACCGAATGTTCCCCCACTGATTTTAATGTATTCCGGTGATTGTGAAGTCTTAGGCAGACAAGAAACTAAGAAAACAACCGAGAGAAGTATATAAATTTGATGCCTGTTCATAAATCGAATATCAATCTTTTCCCACGGATCCGGGTATTGACAACTCCCTGATTATAAACAAGACTGCCGTTCACCCAAGTCTTTGCTATGCTGTGATTGAAAGTATGACCTTCAAAGGGAGACCAGGCACATTTGGATAAAATAACATCAGGCTTCACTTCAAAAGATTGCTTAGGATTGACCAGCACCAAATCGGCATAAAAACCTTCACGAATATAGCCTCTTTGTTTGATTCGGAATAAGTCTGCCGGCGCATGACACATTTTTCTGACTACCTGTTCTTCCGTAAAATAACCTTTTTTTGCCAATGCCAACATCGCTAACAAAGAAAACTGAACCAAAGGACCGCCGGATGCTGCCTTTAAACAGCTTCCTTCCTTTTCACTTAACAAATGCGGCGCATGATCCGTAGCTACTACATCCAATAAATCTTTATTTATCCCATCTATTAAAGCCAACCTGTCTTGCTCAGTTTTCACTGCCGGATTCCATTTGATGCGGTTACCGTATGTGTCATAATCTTGATCCGAAAACCACAGATGGTGCACACAAGCCTCTGCTGTGATGCGTTTTTCTTTCAAAGGAAGTTGATTGCTGAACAAATCAAGCTCTCGGGCTGTGGACACATGCAGCACATGCAAGCGTGCCTTGTATTTCGTAGCCAATTCCACTGCAAAAGATGAAGATCGATAACAAGCTTCCGCATCCCGGATATAAGGATGATAATGTATGGGCAAGTCTTCACCGTATCGAGCAATGTATTTGGCTTTGTTGGCTTGGATAAGGTTTTCATCTTCACAGTGCGTAGCAATCAACATGGGCACCTCAGCAAAAATTCCCGTCAAAGTTTTGATGTTATCCACCAACATATTACCGGTAGATGACCCCATAAACACTTTCACACCGCACACTTCAACTGGATTCACCTTCAACAATTCATCTAAATTGTCATTGGTAGCCCCCATGTAAAACGAGTAATTAGCTAAAGATTTTTCTGCCCCTATTTTATATTTCTCTTCTAAAGCTTCTATGGTAGTTGTTTGCGGGATTGTATTGGGCATATCCATAAAAGAAGTAACACCACCAGCAACGGCAGCCTGGGATTCAGTAAAGATATCCGCCTTATGCGTCAATCCCGGTTCTCTGAAATGTACCTGATCATCAATTACACCGGGCATCAGCCACATGCCGTCCGCTTCTATCACTTCATCACAGGATAGGTCAGTCGGCAGTTCTTCTCCTCGAATGATTCGAGAAATCCTTTCTCCATCCAACAATACAGAGCCGATAAAACGCTCGTTGTCGTTGAAGATTGTAGCATTTTTAATGAGTATCATCTTGTTGATAATTTTTATGTGTCCAGTCGGGATTTATTTCATTGAGGAGTGGGATATTGACGAAACCAACTTTCAATTTTAAGTTTGATGACGCCTAAGAAAGCTTCGTTGAATATACCGCCGCTCATTTTGGAAACACCGGCTACGCGATTGATAAAGATGATGGGTACTTCTTGCAATTTAAAGCCACATTTATAGGCAGTGAATTTCATTTCAACCTGAAAAGCATATCCTTTGAAGCGGATTTTATCTAATTCAATGGTTTCTAAAACCCTTCTTTTGTAACACTTGAATCCGGCGGTTGTATCGGCGATTTTCATTCCTAATACAAATCGCACGTATTTAGATGCAAAATAGGACATCAACACCCTGCCTATGGGCCAATTGACCACATTGACTCCACTGACATAGCGCGATCCGATGGCTAAATCTGCACCTTCTTTATGGCATGCGTAGTGCAACCTGACTAAATCGGAAGGATTATGTGAGAAGTCAGCATCCATCTCAAAAATATAGTCATAATTACGTTCCAAAGCCCATTTGAAGCCGGCAATATAAGCTGTTCCAAGTCCTAATTTACCCGGCCTTTCCAGCAAATGTACGGTTTCCGGAAATTCCTTTTGCAAATTTTTCACAATCGCTGCTGTTCCATCCGGCGAGCCATCATCAATCACTAACACCTCAAAGGCGATTTCCTGAGCAAACACGGCACGAATGATATTTTCTATATTCTCTTTTTCGTTATATGTCGGAATAATGACGAGATTTTTGTACATGATTTTATGGATTGCAGGATTATTTTTTATCATCAAAAGCTTAAAAACATTTTATTTTTTATGTCCTTTGAACAAAGCCTCAAACATCACTTTATGAACTTTACGAACTTTATGAACTTTATGAACTTTACGAACCCTTCGACTACGCTCAGGGCACCGCTTTACAAACTTTACGAACTTTCCAAACTTTACGAACTTTATGAACTTTACAAACTTTACGAACTTTATGAACTTTACAAACTTTATGAACTTTACAAACTTTCCAAAACTACCCAAACACAATCATCTCCGTCGGTGCATGCCTCTCTAAAGTAATGAGTTGTACATCTTCCCCTACTTTGATATTTTTACTTTCGAGGCAGGATTTAACCGTTGTATAAGCCACATCAGGATGATTGTTTTCTTTGCTTAAATGACACAGAAATATATAATCTAAATGTTTTTTGTAATTGCCGGCTAAAAACTCTCCGGTTTGGGCATTGCTGAGATGTCCGGTATGCGATCGGATGCGTCTTTTTAAATCTTCCGGATAATCGCTGATAGACAATAAATGCTCATCATAATTTGCTTCAAATACCATGTAGTTGGCTGCTTTTAAATGTAAGCTTGCTTCTTCACCTACGTATCCTAAATCGGTGGCAACCGTAAATCTCTTTCCTTGATATTCAACGGTATAACCAACACTATCGCTTGCATCGTGCGAGACGGGAAAAGCCGTAATTTTAAAAGCGTCAATTTCAACAGTTTCGTTTTTTTCAATATATCGTCTGGAACCATTTAGTTTGGTTGTCACACAATAAGATCGATTGATACCTTCATGCGTTTTCTGCGTCGCATAAACAGGTACATGGTGAATTTCGCCCAAGGATCCAATGGCGCGGATATGATCAGCATGATCGTGCGTTACGAACACTGCCATTAATTTGCTAAAATCCAATCCGATTGCTCTTAAATTTCTCTTGATGGTCCTCACCCCAATGCCTGCATCAATCAAAATACCGGTACAGGCAGTGCCAATGAAATAACAATTTCCACTACTCCCGCTGGCAAAACTTTGAAACCGCAATCTGTCCATATCATTTCCTTTCAAGAATCTTTCAAATACTTGCAAAGGTAGAATTAATAAACTAATTTATTGTAAATTTGCACGACTTTATTCAAAAAAACAGATAGTCCCCATGAATATTTTGCATCTTGAAACCTCCACGCATATATGTTCTGTTGCTTTAAGCAAAGATGAAATTTGTATTTTTAAAAAATCAAATGCTGAAGGAATGAATCATGCCTCCATGCTGAGTCCGTTTATACAAGATGCATTAGATCATTTAAAATCTTTGGGAGAAAAATTAGATGCCGTGGCAGTAAGCAGTGGACCGGGTTCTTACACCGGCTTGCGCATAGGCGTTTCAACTGCCAAAGGATTGTGTTACGGCTTAGGTATTCCTCTCATCAGTATCAGCACTTTAGAAATAATGATGATAGGTGCAAAAAAGCAATTCCCTGATAATCAGGACTGTCTGTGGGTACCCATGATGGATGCAAGGCGTATGGAGGTTTACGATGCAGTTTACAATCAGGCAGGGGCTATCATCAGACCTGCAGAAGCCACCATTGTGGATGAAAATACTTATCGAACTTTGTCAACAAATCCCACCATCTATTTTTTTGGAAACGGGTCTGCAAAATGTAAATCTGTCATCAATTTACGAAATGCACACTTCCTTGAAAACATACATCCTTTGGCTGAAAATATGATAGAACCGGCTGTTCAGAAATATCACCAGGGCTTATTTGAGGATGTCGCTTACTTCGAACCTTTTTATTTGAAAGAGTTTCAGACGACGGTACCAAAAAAGGGAATGAAGCAAATGTAAAAGAGTTGACGATTTGACGATT
>CAZOUH010000046.1:0-8908 GCA_964582935.1 uncultured Paludibacter sp. | reverse complement strand
TCCCTTGAAGAAAGGAATTTCATCCCATAAGGGATATTTTTCATAGCCTTTACCAAATTCGACTTGCGAAGTGATAAAATCCCATTTCTCAATACGGCACAAAACCTTGCGACCATATAGCTTACCCGATATAGCCCCATCCAAGATTTTCACAACATCACTTACAGTAACACGCGCATACACCAACATCGGTTTACCCGGTTGATACAAGGTAACCAAAGGCTCTTCCGCACAAAAGCCAAAACATCCTGTTGGTTTGATGATACAGTCATATTTTTGTTGTTCTGCGTGCTTTTGCAAAGTTTCATAAAGCACATCAGCACCATTTCCGATGCCGCAAGTCCCCATACCCACCATGATCATAGGTACGTCCGGCAGGATATTCTTCATGTAGGAACGGCTGATTTGTTCGAAGTTATTTAGATTGATTCTTTGCATAAGAGGAAGATTTAACTTTTTTCAAAATTTTCAGCAATTTAGGAGCATTCACATAACTGTGAATCACCCCATCCACAGAGACAACCGGTGCCTGTGCACACTGTCCGAAACAAGCCACCGTGCGAATGGTAAACTCATGATCGGGCGTGGTATAACTCGGTTCAGTTTCATCATATTGATACCGAAAACCTAAAATCTGCCCCACGCTGTTGAGCAATTCACGCGAACCCTTGGTATGGCAAGCCGTGCCGCGGCAAACCACTATGGTGTGCTTGCCCTGAGGTTTTAAATTAAAAAAGGAATAAAAGGTAGCTACGGAGTACACTTGGGTCAGGGGTACATTCAATTTGTGAGCTACTTGTGCAAGGGTTTTTTGTGGAAGAAATTTCAAAGGATTAGCTTCCTGAATAGCTTCCAAAGTCGAAAGCAAAACGCCGGGTCTGTCCTTGTACTTTGCAACTATCTCGTCAAGTACCTTCTCTTCTACCACACAAGGATTAAGTGTATCCATATGCTTATCAGATTTGAGTTAATGAATGGATTATTTTTAAAACAAAGAAGTCAAACTTGTCTTCATTTAAATCATCATCAGCTGCAAAAATAGCATATTAATTACATATAATTACACGATTTAACGTTTAATTAATGAAATTTTTCTCTAATTAAATTGATTCTAAATAAAGAAAAAAATCTCCAATGGAATCATATCCACTGGAGATTTTGAATTATAAGAGATGTTATTGCATTACATCATACCACCCATTCCACCACCCATAGGCATTTGAGGCATAGGTTCATCTTCTTTCTTTTCAACAAGCACACATTCGGTAGTTAAGAACATGCCTGCAATGGAAGCGGCATTTTCTAAGGCTACTCTGGTAACTTTGGCAGGATCAACAACACCGGCAGCAAGCAAGTTTTCGTAAGTTTCAGTGCGAGCGTTGAAGCCATAATCGGCTTTACCTTCCATCACCTTTTGAACCACTACTGCACCTTCTTTTCCGGCATTATTTACTATCTGACGCAAAGGCTCTTCAATAGCACGTTTGATGATATCGATACCGGTTGCCTCATCATCATTTTCCGCTTTCAGCGAAGCTAAAGATTCGATGGCTCTGATATATGCAACACCACCACCCGGTACTATACCTTCTTCGATAGCAGCACGCGTAGCACTCAATGCATCATCCACGCGGTCTTTCTTTTCTTTCATTTCTACTTCAGAAGCCGCACCAACATACAATACCGCTACACCACCGGCTAATTTAGCCAAACGTTCCTGTAACTTTTCACGATCATAATCGGAAGTGGTGGTTTCAATCTGTGTTTTTATTTGTCCGATGCGTTTGCTGATGGCATCCTTGTCACCCACACCATTGACGATAACTGTATTGTCTTTGTCAACAGTAATCTTTTCGGCTGAACCCATCATCTCTAAAGTAGCTTTCTCCAAGGTAATTCCCTTTTCTTCAGAGATAACTACGCCACCGGTCAGGATGGCAATATCTTCCAACATTTCTTTGCGGCGATCACCGAAGCCGGGAGCTTTTACTGCACAAATTTTCAATGAACTGCGCAAACGGTTTACTACCAAAGTAGTCAGTGCTTCCGACTCAACATCTTCTGCAATAATCAAAAATGGACGACCGGATTGAACAGCCGGTTCCAAAACAGGTAATAATTCCTTTAAATTACTGATTTTCTTATCATAAATAAGGATGTAAGGGTTCTCCATTTCCACTTCCATCTTTTCAGTATTGGTTACAAAATAAGGAGAAATATAGCCCCTGTCGAACTGCATACCTTCTACTATGTCGATATGGGTATCCGTTCCTTTTGCCTCTTCAATGGTGATAACGCCATCTTTAGAAACTTTTCGCATGGCATCGGCAATCAAAGCACCGATGGTTGCATCGTTATTAGCAGAAATAGTTGCTACCTGCTCAATCTTGTCATAATCATCTCCAACAGATTTTGCTTGTTTAGCAATGCTTTCAACGACTTGTGCAACAGCCTTGTCTATTCCACGTTTCAAATCCATAGGATTGGCACCGGCAGTTACGTTTTTCAAACCCACATTCACGATGGCTTGTGCCAATACGGTGGCAGTGGTTGTTCCGTCGCCGGCATCATCTCCGGTTTTGGAAGCCACTTCCTTCACCAACTGTGCACCGAGATTTTGGAATGAATC
Source organism: uncultured Paludibacter sp. (assembly GCA_964582935.1). Lineage (GTDB taxonomy): Bacteria > Bacteroidota > Bacteroidia > Bacteroidales > Paludibacteraceae > Paludibacter. The sequence continues at coordinate 6,279 of CAZOUH010000046.1, read as the reverse complement.
TTCCAACTCAACTTCTTTTGCAACGGTAACACCATCTTTGGTAATCTGAGGTGCACCAAATTTCTTCTCTATAATAACGTTTCTACCTTTAGGTCCTAAAGTTACTTTTACTGCGTTAGCAATAGCATCGACGCCCTTTTTTAATTCTTCCCGGGCATCAATATCGAATAACATTTCTTTAGCCATAATTTTATTTACTATTTTATGATTTACGATTTACAATTTAAAACTTTCCAATTAGATAATTGCCAAGATATCGGATTGGCGCATCATCAGATATTTTTCTCCATCTAAGTCTAATTCTGTACCTGCGTATTTACTGTACAAAACAGTATTGCCCACTGCGACTTCCATAGCCTCATCTTTGGTTCCTTTTCCAACTGCCAAAACTTCACCTTTCAAGGGTTTTTCTTTTGCTGAATCCGGAATAATAATTCCACTGACTGTTTTTTCTTCGACCGCTGCAGGCTTCACCAATACACGGTCTCCTAATGGTTTGATGTTCATAATTACAATATTTTTAAATTAATGTTGAATTGTTTTTTATTTTAACAGCCCGCCTTTAGTCAGAATATATGCCAAAGGAAAAATAGGTAAAGAATGTCAGTTTATTGATAACGTAAAGGCGGGAACACATGGTTTCAATCTGACAACTTGTCAGCATGCACATGAAAACAACAGATCCAAGCGAGTTTGTATATATCATAATAGAACAAACTTGGATGCTCACTTTTTAAGTTTCTCTCCAATATAGGCTTAGAAAGTTTTAGCTTTAAACTCATCAATCGGACAAGTTTAAATTGCTTCAGTTTTATAAATGTGCGCAAAAGTTTGGATTCTTCAGCTAAAAAAGGATATTTGCCGGATATATATAGTAGATATAAGTTTTTCACACTTTCTATTGTCTTTCGCAAGAAGCTTTCATTATCATCCAAGCCTTTATGAATAAGTGGATTGTTGATTCTTTGGAAGCTATATCCTTGCTCATGCAGTGCATGTCCAAATAATGTATCCTCATGCCCATAGCCTGTAATCTTTACATCAAATCGTACCTCATCAAAAACCTTTTTATCAATCAGAAAATTAAAGGTCGTAAAGTTCTCATATCCTTTTTGACCCTTTATATAATCAGTATTGGCTTCTCTTGCTCTTCCATATTTTAAACGCAAACTATATGCGGGATCATGATTATTAGGATCATAAGCAGTTCCACCTATAATCACTGCATCATCTTCACAGAAAGGAAGGTAATTTGCTATGAAATTTACGTTTTGCACCTCTGCATCACAGTCAGCAAAAAGTAAAAATTGATGTTTTGCGCTATCAGCTAATTTATTCCTGATAGCTGATCTACCAATATTTTCGGTTAATAAGATGTGTTTACAATGCTCAAGCTTACCTATTTCTTGATTCTCCTCTACAAATAAAGTTGACCCATCTTCCATTACAAGAATTTCGAAGATAATATTTAAGGAGATTGCCTGTTTGTGAAGCTCTCCAACCAATGGGGTGATATTATAGTTATATGTAGGAATTAAGATAGATAACATGCTTATTTTGCCGATTCATCCATACTGATACCCCATACCTCAACATCGGGCGCAAAGTATTGGATGTTTTTGTCTGTATAATTGTGCTTCGACAAATGCACAGACTTCACACCGCTGCGATGGGTGGGGTTTTCTTGAAAATAATTTGCTTCGTAAGTTTCCGGAGCTATGTATGACCAATAGACTTTGTCGGTAATATAGTCTATAACTATACCCGTAATGTATTCAATCGGATTTCCCATCGGGGCATCATCTATTTTTTCTGCTCCGGATCCATCTAATTTGGCAACCCAGAAACCGATTGATTCTGTCGGTGCAGTGACAGAAAAATAAATTTTGCTGTTCACCGCATCTATGGTAAAGCTTCGAATGGAATAATCTGTCAACATACTTCCCAAAGCGGGCGAAGGTGTCGTATCATCGGCATTTTGATCTAAAATATCAGATTGGGTAAATTTATAAATCCCTTTTCCCAATCCCCCTTTTGCCCAAAAGAAAACATCATCATATTTCCATATTCCGCCGTTCAGTTGGTCACCATTCATGCCTTTTCCAACATAGCCCAAACGATTGGTTGTGACGAAATAATAAGGCACTTCAGTTTGAGCGTCTGAACTACCCTTCCATTCAAAATTACCTAAAATCGTATTATTATCGGGAGTTTTATAGATAAAATTACTGAAGTCTGTCCAGTAGATATTTGTACCATCTGAGAAACCATTATAAAATCCGTATTCGGCTCCAACCGTGGAATTATTGATAATTTCGATTTCCTCACCGGTCTCAAAATCTATTTTTCTGATACTGCCATCACCTGCTTTATCGGCTATATCTGCTTTTAAAGCACCAACATGAGTACCCGCATCAAAGACATAGAGTTTGTTTGATTGCACCTGTATGGTGAACGGATGTTTGCCGGATTGGTATGCTGTTTCATTAGATTGCTCATAACCATTGACATACATTCTCTTCCTAAGGATTTTTCCATTTTTTTGTGCCATCACCATGCTGCGTGCAGGATAATCTTCCACAAAAAACGTTTTGCTGATTTGATAGATTGAATCTCCGACAGTCAGCATGAGATTGACGGTTTCCTCCACTTCTGTCTGATTAAAAAACACTTTTAATGAAGATGCGGTTGATGTACCGTCCACAATATCTTCACTGTTCGCATTCGGGGAAAACGACCATTGGTAATCGACTTCATAGCCATAAGGATTATAAACCAAGGCACTCAAAGTCACCTTTTGATAATACTGCACTTTTTCTTCCTTGATGTAGATGGAAGGAATGGTATCATACACCGTAATTTTTTTAGTCCTGACGTAATTTTTATTTGAATCCACCATCAAGCTGATGTCGTATTCTCCAGGTTTCTTATAAATATAGGTTGGACTTTTCAGTCTGGATTTAGCCCCGTCACCATAGCTCCAGTCCCACAACTCGCCGGATTCCGTCAAATTGGTAAAAACAACTTTTTCACCAGCTTTGGGCATTTCGGGTGAAAAGGAAAAATCAGGTTCGATAGGGGTCTTACAACTTGTAATCAACCAAATTGTTAATATAAAGTACAGAAGATTGTATGCTTTAAATTGCATGAGATCAAATTTAATAAACTGAATCAATAAATTAGAAAAGAAAAATTACGAGATGCAAAGATAAACAATTATTGCTGAAGCTCAAGCTGTAAAAAACGGTACTGCATGCGATTGGAAATGTTAAAAATCTTCATTCTAAGCATGGGACAACGAGTTTTTTTGTAATTTTGCACCCGTTTCTCTACAAACTACACAGAGAATTTACCAACTATACGAATGTCCACTGTAACATCTACGCATAAACTCAGCACTGAAAAAATTGGAAAATTAGTCTGGCACTACTCTTTACCTGCCATAGTAGGTACGATGGTGATGTCTCTTTACAATATTGTTGACCGTATTTTTATTGGTCAAGGCGTTGGTGCTTTGGCGATATCCGGTTTAGCATTGACTTTCCCGTTTATGATTTTGTTGATGGCTTTCGGTTTATTGATTGGCGCCGGTTCTGCCTCACGCATTTCAATAACCTTGGGAGAAGGCGATCATGCCAAAGCAGAAAAAATTTTAGGTAATGCATTAACATTGACCTTTTTAATAACGGGAACAGTTTCTTTGCTAACCTTCATTTTCATGGGAGATTTACTGTTGATGTTTGGAGGCACTCCCGAAACAGTGGGCTATGCAGAGGAATACATGCGAATTATCGTACCTTTTTCCATGCTTTCAGCATTGAGTTTTGGCTTCAACAATATCATGCGGGCTACAGGATTTCCAAGAAAAGCCATGCTCACCATGATTATCAGTGCACTCATCAATGTTGCATTAGATGCATTGTTTATTTATGGTTTCGGTTGGGGTATCCAAGGGGCAGCTTGGGCAACCGTAATTTCCTACGCTATAGGTAGCGTTTGGGTGTTAAATCATTTTTTCTTACCCAAATCAGTCATAAGATTTAGGAAAGAAAATTTACGATTAGACAAAAACATAGTGGGAGCCATAGTAAGCATCGGTATGTCGCCCTTTAGTATGCAATTGGCTTTTACACTGATTGTGGTTATTATCAATATCACACTATTACAGTACGGAGGTGATTTGGCAGTTGGTGCTTATGGCATCATCAATAGTCTGACCGTACTGATTATCCATATAATCATCGGTTTGAACCAAGGTACTCAACCCATTATAGGTTATAATTACGGAGCAAGGCAATATGACAGGATGTTTAAAACCTTGAAGTTGTCCATCATAGCTGCGACCATATTAACCACCTTAGGGTTTATCATGGGAATTTTCTTTTCAAAGCTCTCCGTTCATCTATTTACTACAGACGAAGAACTTATCGGCATAGCATCTAAAGCATTGAAGATAGTGATTCTAATGTTTCCTATTGTTGGATTCCAGATTGTTATCAGTAATTTTTTCCAATCCATCGGAAAAGCAAAAATATCGATATTCTTAAGTCTGACCAGACAATTAATCTTCTTGGTACCAAGTCTTTTGATATTGCCTTATTTTATGGGATTGGATGGAGCTTGGGCAGCATTTCCTGTTGCAGATGCTTTGGCTGCTTTTGTAGCAGCCGTCACCTTGCTTTCTTTTCATAAAAGATTCAAACAGCTTTAAAGCTCATATCCAAGCTTTTTACAGAATGCGTCAATGCACCGACTGAAATATAATCAACTCCGCAGTCAGCATAAGTACGCAAATCGTCAAAAGTGATACCCCCTGAAGACTCGGTTTCATATTTTCCACCTATCATCTCTACCGCTTTGCTGGTATCTTCCGGCGTAAAATTATCCAACATAATACGGTCAACTCCACCTACTTGCAGCACCTGCGACAATTCGTCAAAATTCCTGACCTCTATCTCAATTTGTAGATTTTTACCTTTTGCTTGCAGATATGCTTTGGCTCTCTGAATAGCATTTTCAATTCCTCCAGCAAAGTCCACATGATTATCTTTCAACAAAATCATATCGTACAAGCCCACCCTGTGATTGACACCACCACCAATTCTCACCGCTTCTTTTTCAAGCAAGCGCAGTCCGGGTGTGGTTTTCCGGGTATCCAACACACGCGTTTTGGTGCCTTCCAAAGCTTTTACATATTGATGTGTCCGGGTAGCAATGCCACTCATGCGTTGCATGATATTCAGCATCAGTCTTTCAGTCTGCAACAAGGAATGTACTTTCCCTTCCACTACAAAAGCAATATCGCCGGCTTGCACAGCTGCACCATCGGAGATAAAAACCGTCATCTTCAATTCCGGATCGAAAGCATGAAAAACCTGACGAGCGATTTCTACGCCCGCCAATATACCCTCTTCTTTAATGATGAGTTGGGATTTCCCTACAGCCGTTTCAGGGATAGATGATAGAGTAGTGTGGTCGCCATCACCTATATCTTCGGCAAACCACGAGGCAATCAGGTGTTCAAAAGTTTCAGTCATTCGTTGATTCTATTCTTAATTGCTGTATAAATTGACGTCCCGACTGCATTCTCACCAACACATAAACACGAAAGGCTGCATTGCCTGCCTTCATGGTACAAATGGCAAAAGCAGAAGTATCTTTGTGCCCTTTATGCAGTATTTGGAACGTTTGAATTTTATTTTTACGAAAAAAGTCTGTTACTATGCCGGTAGCCTGTTGCTTGCTGAATACATCATTGGTTGAGCCGACAACCAATTCGACATTATCATTAAAGTAGGCAGAAAGCGTTGCAGCATCGCCGGCTGTCAGGGCATTCAAAATCTTGTCGGACACATCCGGTTGGGCATGTACGACAAAGACTGAACACATCAATAAGATAAAAGGCATCAGTGATTTCATACGTTAATAATTGAGTGTTAAATAATCGCATGGAACTCGCACACAAACATAATCATAATCATGATAATCACAAGTGTAAATTAAGTCGCATACTCGTTTCATAGGTCGTATTATTTAAAAGTTTACAAAAACAAAGCTTTTCAGGAAGCATATCTCATTAAAAATTACCATATTTGCACCTAATTGTGGTGAAGTCCACCACAAAAATACATTAATTATTTTATTGATAAAACTTTGTGACGGAATTGAAGTGTAAATACGTCCTATTTAGTTGAAATCAACGCTTGAAATGATTCAAAAACCACATAAAATCCTTTGTCTTGCGTTCGTGATATTTACAATCGCGGGCTTGGCTTTTGA
>CAZOUH010000045.1:0-9069 GCA_964582935.1 uncultured Paludibacter sp. | reverse complement strand
TCGCCGCTGTTCATTGGCATGATTCAACGCATTGATTTCAGAGAGTATGTCTTTAATCTCAGTCGCCTGTTCATCAAAATATTTCAATGGAATTTCATCCGCATCATCAGCCTCTTTTTTTACCTTTTGCCCCTCCTCTATTTCGTCAATTACTACCGCTTCAAGATGGGCATAAGGCTCATTGGCTAGCTCTCTTAGCTGCACATCCGGAGTAAATGCAACCCGATAATATCCATCGATGACGATATCTTCGCCTGTATTGACATCCACACTTTTACGCGGCGCATTCCATTGCAACTTGAAAGTTCCTAATTCATTGATTTTTATGAAATCCTTTGACAGAAGGGTTTCTTCTATAACTGAAATCAATGTTTTAATAAAATCGTCGGCATCCTTTTTACTGATATCCGCCTGTTGGGCTAACAGCTCTACCCAATCGGATGTGTTAATTTTCAATTTACTCATGGCTCGGTATTTCTTTAAGTTTAATTTTCAACACGCCACTCTGACGGAAATTAACCGTCTGTTTGGGTGGTATCAGTGTTCTAACTTGTGTAGCAGGGTGTACAGACAATCTTTCTTCTCTTCGTCTCAATTCGAAAGAACCAAACCCCTGTAAATTAACCACATTGTCATCAAGTATTTGTGATGTCAAAATATTGATGGCAATTTGCAACAAATTCCCGGTATCTTCTTGCGATTGTTTTGTCCTGTCGGCAATCGCATCTATTAGTTCTTTGTGTTTCATCACTATATTGGTTTTAAAATTTTACATGTTTTTTATGCCTGAGATTGAACAGTTGAAGCATACAAATCAAAATCATCAGCACCGTCAATGAGCATCCGACTAAACTCTCCAATTGTAATTCCCTTTGTGTCAGCGGGTATCAAGACTTCCGGATCGACTTCCGGTGAATCAAACTCAGTTCTGCCAATAAAATATTCTCCTTCTTTTCTGTCAATCATCACTTTCATTTCCGAGCCTATTTTTTGTTGATTGACAGCGGCAGAAATCTGTTGTTGCACCAACATCAATTCATCCATTCTTTGCTCCTTAAGCTCCATCGCTATATCATCGTGATATTGCCGGTATGCATGTGTGCCTTCTTCGTGTGAATACATAAAAGCACCCATGCGTTCAAAGCGGGCAAATCGTAAAAAATCAAGCAATTCGTCAAAATCGGCATCCGTTTCTCCCGGATGACCCACCATCATGGTCGTTCTGATATGTATGCCCGGCACTTCTTTCCGAATACGTTCTATCAATTCATAAGTCTGTGCCTTTGTTAAATTGCGCTTCATTTGCTTCAACATAGGATCGCTGATGTGTTGAAGGGCAATATCCAAATACTTGCAAACATTCTCTCTCTCCCTCATAACCTTGAGTACATCATACGGAAAATGAGCAGGATAAGCATAATGTAAACGCAACCACTCAACACCCGGTATATCAGACAAACGCGCGACAAGCTCCGGTAATTTTTGCACTTTGTATCTATCAACACCATAATAAGATAAGTCCTGCGCAATCAGTTGAAATTCTTTAACCCCCTTCTTCACCAATAGTCTTACCTCAGTTTCCAAATCTTCTATTGATTTTGAACGGTGTTTTCCGGTAATGATCGGGATGGCACAAAAAGAACAAGTGCGGTTACAACCTTCTGATATTTTCAGATAAGCATAATGTGCAGGAGTAGTCAAAGAGCGCTCAAAACGTAAATCAGCACGATATTCACTCCCTAAATCCGTGAGTATCTCGTTGTAATTAAATTTCCCGTAATACTTGTCAACTTCCGGAATTTCCGTTTGCAGTTCTGCCATGTACCTCTCTGAAAGACAGCCCATGACATATAAACTCTTGATCTGCTGTTGTTGTTTAAACTGTGCCAACTGCAAAATAGTGTTGATGCTTTCTTCTTTGGCATCACCAATAAATCCACAGGTATTCACAATGGCTATTTCACCGGACGGCTGTTCAGCATCATGCACCACTTCATAGCCCAAGGCATCAAACTGACGCATCAGCTGTTCAGAATCAACAAGATTTTTTGAACAACCCATGGTGATGATATCAACTCTTTTTTTTGGCATCAATCAAATAAAGAATTTACAAAAGTATTTCTGTCGAAGATTTGCAAATCTTCCAAACCCTCTCCCACTCCAATGTATTTCACCGGTATCTTAAACTGATCGGATATGCCCAAAACAACACCTCCTTTTGCAGTTCCATCAAGTTTTGTGATTGCCATGGCATTGACTTCTGTGGCTTTCGTAAACTGCTTTGCCTGTTCAAAAGCATTCTGACCGGTTGAACCGTCGAGTATCAACAAGACTTCATGCGGTGCTCCCGGCACTACTTTTTGCATGACGTTGCGAATCTTGGTCAATTCATTCATCAAGTTGATTTTATTATGCAATCGTCCCGCTGTATCGATGATGACTACATCCGCTTGGTTGGCTTTGGCAGAAGCTACTGCATCATAAGCAACCGATGCCGGATCAGCACCCATTTTCTGTTTAATCACAGGAACGTTCACCCTGTCTCCCCAAATAACCAACTGATCAACTGCTGCTGCCCTGAAAGTATCTGCTGCACCTAAATAAACTTTTTTTCCTGCTTTTTTATATTGATGCGCTAATTTTCCTATAGTAGTCGTCTTCCCTACTCCATTTACGCCCACAACCATGATTACATAAGGTTTCTCATCCGGTAAAGAGTCAAAATTCGATGCCTGCTCAGCATTATTCTCTGCCAGCAAGGCGGCAATTTCTTCTTTTAAAATGACGTTCAATTCATTTATATTGATGTATTTATCTTTTGCTACCCGTTGCTCAATGCGTTCGATGATGCGCAGAGTAGTCTCCACACCCACATCAGACGTGATAAGCACCTCTTCCAAGTTATCGAGCACCTCATCATCTACTTTTGATTTTCCCACGACAGCACGGGATAGCTTGGAAAACACGCTCTCTCTCGTTTTAGACAAGCCCTGATCAAGCGTATCCTTTTTATCTTTACTGAAGAAATTAAATAAAGCCATTGATTGATTTACGATTTGAGTATTTACAATTTACGATTTGATGATAGAAGACTGACCATTCAGGCGTCACAAAATTAAACATTTTTTCCGTATATAGACAAAAAATCCCCTCATTAGTATAGAATGAGAGGATTTCGCTGTATGATGATGGCTATGCCTGCTGATTACTTTGCAAAAAAATCTTGCACTTTATCGCTGGGCACCATTTCTTCTTTAAAAATATACGCTCCGGTTTTTGGTGACTTGACCATTTTAATTACTTTGGCGAATGAACGCCCTCCCGAAGTTCTTAATGTTGCAACTGCTTTCTTTGCCATGATTCAAACTTATTTAATTTCTTTATGTACTGTGACTTTCCTCAAAATTGGATTGTATTTCTTCAACTCCAAACGACCCGGTGTGTTCTTTTTATTTTTTACCGTGATGTAACGAGATGTGCCGGGCATACCACTTTCTTTGTGTTCAGTGCACTCTAAAATTACCTGTCCTCTTGCTTCTTTATGTTTCTTAGCCATATAAAAATCCTCTCTTTATTTATGAGAATAAATATCCTTTATCCGCAGCTTGTTTGATGGCTGCATCTAATCCTAATTTATTGATGGTACGTAAACCGGCAGCAGATACTTTCAAACTGATCCACATATCCTGTTCAACCCAATAAAACTTTTTTGTAAATAAATTCACATCAAAAGTTCTTTTTGTACGACGCTTGGAGTGCGATACATTATTACCCACCATCGCTCTTTTACCGGTAATCTGACAAATCTTAGACATTGCTATATCTTTTTGTATCTTTTATTAAAATAAAATCCTTTCAAAAATAGTGTGCAAAAGTACGCTATTTTTTTTAAACAAACAAGTTTTTCACTATTTATTTATTGATTTAGATTCCGATTGAAGAAAACCTGTTCATTTCCAAATGTAAAAAACGGTTTTTAAATTTTCACGATTCGTTGCGCAGTAGCTTGAACAACATCAATAAAGCTGTTTGTGTAGTACGTTCAATATTCAATTTCCTATCGTAGGAAAAATAGAATTTTTCAGTTACACAAGTATTTTTAGTGGCTATCGATATCCAAATTGTACCAACCGGCACATCATCCGACCCTCCATCAGGACCCGCTATTCCGGAAGTGGCGATGGCATAATCGGCGTGCAAGGATCGCCGCATATGCTTAGCCATTTGCTCTACCACTTCTCGACTGACCGCTCCATATTTCCGAATGACAGCTTCATCAACTTGCAATAACTTAATCTTCACATCATTATTATAAGCTACGACTGAACCTTTATAATAAGCTGAACTTCCGGGAACTGAAGTAATGAGATGTGCGATATAACCTCCGGTGCAACTTTCGGCGGTAGCTACAGTTTTGTGCTTCAACGTCAAAAGCTGCGCAAGGAGTTGTTCAACAGGCGTATCTTCTTTTGCAATGATGGCTTCACCTAATATTTCTTCCAACAATTCAACCTGATGATGGATTGTTTCCTCCAATATTTTTTTGTCAGTCCCGACTGCACTCAATCTTAATCTCACGATGTTAAACTGAGGAAGATAAGCCAATCGAATCGAATCAGGAAGCCCTTTTTCCCAATCGGCAATTTTAAGAGCAAGAGCCGACTCGGGGTAACCGGTCACTAAAATAGATTGATGGATGATGGCTTGCGACCGAAAATGTTTTTGTAGTCGAGGAATGATATCTTCGGTCATCGCTCTTTTCATCTCATACGGAACTCCAGGCATAGAAACCACAATCTTATCCTTTTCTTCAAACCAAGTAATGGGAGCGGTACCTAATTTATTCTGAATGATGATGGCTTTATCGGGTACCATCGCCTGTAACTTAGTCAACTCATTCATAGCACGCCGGCGATTGCACAATAAATTTTCAATATTTTCAAAGACGGTTTCATCAAAAACTAAGTCGGCTTGAAAGTATTTACTGAGGGTAAGTTTGGTAATATCGTCATTGGTAGGACCGATGCCTCCTGTAAATAACACTGCATCGGCACGGGTTAAAGCTTGTTGCAATGATGCAACAATCTGTTTTTCATCATCATGTACCGATGTGATTTGCACGACTTCAAATCCGGCTTTGTTCAATTCCGCAGACATCCAGGCAGCATTGGTGTCAACTATTTGCCCAATGAGTATCTCGTCACCGATGGTAATGATTTCTACCTGCATAAACTATTGTATTTGTTTAAGTTCTTGGGCTGCAATAACCAATTGATCATACCAAGCTTGACCAAATTTTCGAATCAATGGTTCTTTCAAAAACCGGTACACCGGAATTTTTTCTTTATTCCCCAATGCAACGGCACAACTGCATATACTCCACCGGTGGTAATTGACTGCCTGAAAATCTTTGAATTGCTTTACCCGAGCGGGATAGAGGTGACACGAAATGGGTTTGTTGATATTGATGCGCTCCTCCCGAAATGCCTTTTCAATGGAACACAACCATACGCCCTTCGGATCCTGGTAAGCAAACACACATTCACGTCCATTCACAATAGAGGTCACAGCTTCTCCTTCTGCATCAATATAAGAAATTCCTTGTTTAAGAATGACTGCTTTAGAAGTCTCAGGAATATCATCCCATATCAATGGTAAAATTTCTTGTATGTCGGTTATTTCCTGTTCTTCCAAAGGTGCACCCGCATCCCCTTCAACACAGCAAATTCCTTTGCAAGCGTTGAGATTACACATAAAATGTTCATCTAATAAATCTAAACTGATGATGGTATTATCAATCTGTAACATGCTTAAAATTAAAATGAGGCTGCCCATACTTACATAGACAGCCTCTTCTATAAAATGACATCAAACTATTATTCCTGACTGCTGTCTTCCCCCGCAAATCCGGGGTTAACCAAACCCGGCTCAGTTTGTTGAGCTTCTTGATACAGCTCTTTGATTTCAGAATCATGAGATCCTTTCTGCGGTGCATGAAAACCTACAACCACAATGGAGAAAACAACCAAAGCTGCTACCAGTGTCCAAGTTGCTTTTTCGAGGAAGTCAGTAGTTTTGCGAACCCCCATAATTTGATTAGGTGCAGTAAAACCTGCTGCCAAACCACCTCCTTTGGAGTTTTGTACCAACACCAAAAGAATTAATAAAAGGGAAACTATGACGATTAGAATAATGAAAAAAGTGTACATATCTTATGTTCTATTTTGTAAGTGTAATAATCTTTTCCAAAAACCGAATTTGGTCTGCAAAGTAAATACTTTTTTCCGGATTAATCAAATTTAATTGTTTCAATATTTCAATTGCTTCCACATATCTTTTCTGACTGATGTACAATTTGGACTTTTTTTCTAAAGAAAGACTATCGGATTGATTCTCAAGCTTGAAATAATCAGGAACGGGAATTTCTACCTTCCGGGCTGTCGGTGCCGGCAGTGTTTGCTTTTCAGCCCTTGTTTTACCGGATGTCTCACTTTGCAGTAAAGCACGAGAAGCTTTCAATTTTTCGGCGATTTTCTTTAAAGACACACGTACATCATCCCCATCTGATTCAGCGGCTTCCAACAAATCGAAATAGCCTCCGGTGAAGTTTTCGTCCCTTTGAAAGGAATCAGGAGCTTCACTTAAGCGGGCTTCCGGAAACAAATAATAAAATAATTTTTGCTTATCAGATGCATGTAAAGCCGTAATATTCAACCAAGTGTCGAACAAAACATCATCTGACTTTTGTAAGGCTTTCAAATACAACAACTGAGCATGGTAAAAATAAGGGTACCTCTCGGCATAATCTTTTAAATCGACAAGCTGCGCAGACTGAACGGCTTCCGGATTGAACATCAATTTTATAAAATCATTTCGGGTCATTTCTTTGCTTTACCACTTCGCTACGGTATCATTATAGATATTGTCGATAATGTCGTCTAAAATCACGGTCAACAATTCATCTTGCACATCAGTGAGCATGCGGTTGCTGTCAAAGGACTGAAAGGCTGAATACTTCTTTTCAAAATCATCTTCAGCATTGGCATTGTTTGTAAAACGCACATTGATGGTCACCGTTAATTTTGTTTCTGCCGAATAAGTATCTTGCGCAATTGCCATGGGTGTCAACTGATACTCCACTATTTCTCCTTCTAAATGTAAGTTTCCGTTACTTTTAAGTAATTGCAATCTGGTTTGTTTGGCGTACTTATCTCTTAATTTCTCAGAAAACTCCTGTGCCAAAGGAGGATGGATCAACTCCGCCACATTGTTGAAGTCAACAATGGATATCGATTTGGTTTTGGCATAATCAATAGAAGCTCCATTAAAGGTATAAGCAATCAGGCAGGAATTCAACGCCGGCAACAGCAATAGCAACATGCCCCAAAGCATCACTTTAGCACCTATTTTTTTAAAGACCAAACGCCTACTCCAACCCATACTCTTTGATTTTACGGTATAAGGTACGTTCTGATATTTGCAACTCCTCCGCTGCCGAGCGTCTTCTTCCCCGATATTTGGCAAGGGTTTTCTGAATCATTTGCTTTTCCATTTCAGCCAAACTAACCGGCTCCGGAACAGGTTCTATTTCCTGAAAATCCTCTTCATCCATATAATGTGTGTCTGCATGTTCGGGACGAAACGGAACAGTTCTCATCATCTTTGCATCTGACAAAGATTCTCTTTCAACCGGCGACACATATACATCTTTCGGTTCTGCTACAAGCGATGAAAAATCCAAATCATATGATTGTGCCGCTACAGGTTGATGTTCCATGATGTCATGCACCAATTTCTTCAATTCATTCATGTCTTTCTTCATATCGAAAAGCACCTGATATAATATCTCCCGTTCACTATTGAAGGTACGCTGATCAATAGAGCGGTGACCTGAAAACAATGCCGGAAGCCGTTCCATATTTTCATCCGGAAGATAAGTTCTCAAAATATCAGCTGAAATTTCGCGATGCTGCTCAATAACAGAAATTTGCTCGGCTATATTTTTCAACTGTCTGACATTGCCTTTCCAATAATAATTAGTCAACATGACTTTGGCTTCATCGGTTAATTTGATGGGCGGCATGCGGTATTTATCAGCAAAGTCTGAGGCAAACTTCCTGAAAAGCAATGAAATATCTTCTTTTCTTTCACGCAATGGCGGCACATACACAGGAACCGTATTCAGTCGATAGAACAAATCCTCCCTGAAACGTCCTTCTCTGATAGCCTGTTTCATATCATGATTGGTAGCAGCCACCACCCTTACATTGGTTTTCAAAATTTTGGAAGACCCTACTTTGATAAACTCACCGGCTTCCAACACCCTGAGCAGTCTGACTTGCGTTGAAAGGGGTAGATCCCCTACTTCATCCAAGAAAATCGTACCTCCGTCAGCAACTTCAAAATAGCCTTTTCTATCGGCTGTAGCACCGGTAAAAGAACCTTTCTCATGTCCAAACAACTCAGAGTCAATGGTTCCTTCTGGGATTGCACCACAGTTTACGGGAATATACGGACCGTGTTTGCGGTGACTGTATTGATGAATAATTTGTGGAAAATTCTCCTTTCCTACCCCACTTTCACCGGTTATCAACACCGACAAATCGGTAGCTGCAACCTGAACGGCAATATCTATTGCTCGATTCAACAATTCAGAATGACCGATGATCCCATAACGCTGTTTGACCGACTGTATCTCTGTATGATGCATATAAATATAATTAGTCCTGAAATTTTGACATACAACCTGACAAAATTAATGTTTTTCTTGAAAATAAGATAGTGTTTTTGAATATTTAATAGTTACAACCGGAGAATCAAACTTCAACATTAATTTAGAGAATTAAACTTACAGCGTTTTCACAATTTTGTAGGAATGGTTGTCAATCAGCACGAAATAAACGCCTGGTTGTAAATTGTCAACCCTGATGATTTCATTTTCAGAAGTGCTTAGCTGCTGCGATAAGACTTTCCCGCTTACATCAACAAGGCTGATCCATTTCCCTTGAGCGTGAGTCACGAAAAAATGCGTATTGACAAGCGTCGGGAAAATTACGGGTTTATCAATGG
>CAZOUH010000044.1:7472-9143 GCA_964582935.1 uncultured Paludibacter sp. | reverse complement strand
AATCATGAGTAATAAAAAAGATTATCTGATTTTTAAATTATCGGAACAAATCAAACAGACCACGCGTATTGATAAAGATCTTTTTAGTAAGTATAATGTAAAACGTGGCTTACGCAATGAAGACAACTCGGGTGTTTTGGTGGGTCTGACAAGGATAGGCGACGTAGTTGGCTACGAGAGGATGCCGGAGGGCGGACTAAAGCCCATTTCCGGCAAACTTTTCTATCGTGGGGTTGACTTGGAAGATTTGGTGCATGGCATCGAATCCGAAAACCGCTTAGGTTTTGAGGAAACCGCTTTTTTGCTGTTAGCAGGTTATCTGCCGGATGCGGAGGAACTGAAGACATTCTCAAGTATCATCAATGAATTGATGGTATTGGATACCAAGATGAAAATGAACATCTTGGAATTAGAGGGGCAGGATGTGATGAATATCCTTGCCCGCAGTGTATTGGAAATGTTTACTTATGATGAACATGCCGACGATACTTCCAAAGAAAATTTGGTACGTCAATCCATAGAATTGATAGCTAAATTTCCCACCATCATTGCATATGCATATAATATATTGAGACACAGTCAGCAAGGGAGGTCTTTACACATTCGCCATCCCTTGGAAGGGGCTTCTGTAGCAGAGAATTTCCTGTATATGATTAAGGGTCCGCGACGTTATACGGATTTAGATGTCAAATTACTTGATTTATGCTTGATACTGCACGCAGAACACGGTGGAGGAAACAACTCCACATTTACAGTGCGCGTAACCAGCTCTACGCAGACAGATACTTATTCTTCCATTGCGGCGGGCATCGGGTCATTAAAAGGTCCTTTACACGGAGGTGCTAATATTCAGGTAGTGCAGATGTTTGAACATCTGAAAGAAACCATTAAAGACTGGACAAGTGTCAAAGAGATTGACAGTTATTTGAATAAGATGCTTAAAAAAGAAGCTTATGATAAAAAGGGCTTGATTTACGGAATTGGTCATGCTGTCTATACCATCTCCGACCCACGAGCCATCTTGCTGAGAGAGCTTGCTCGCTCATTGGCTGAAGAAAAAGGCAGACAAAAAGAATTTGAGTTTTTGGAGTTATTGGAGGATAGAGCCATCAATGCTTTCATGAACTTCAAAGGATCGGATATTAAAAAACAAGTTTGTGCCAATGTTGACCTGTACTCCGGGTTTGTGTATGAATTGATGGGGCTGCCCATGGAAGTTTTCACACCACTCTTTGCCATGTCGCGCGTAGCTGGCTGGACTGCACACCGCATTGAAGAATTAAACTTTGCCAGTAAAAGAATCATCCGCCCTGCTTATAAAAATGTGGGAGATAAAATGGAGTATGTGGCGTTGAATAAAAGGTAGAGCGACTTAACTACTTAACCCCAACCCCCTAAAACACTTAACCCCCAACCCCCTAAAACACTTAACCCCCAACCCCCTAAAGGGGGCTATGACAGCGTGCAAGGGATAATCATCTGCACACACAAAAGTCCCCTTTAGGGGATTTAGGGGTTAAATAAATAAAAAAGGAGCAGTACGAAAAAGTCCCCTTCGGTCATTGAGCCTGTCGAAATGTCGGGAATTTAGAGGTAAAATAAAACAGAATACAATCAGTTTATAATGCAAAAAATTAAAGTACAAAACCCCGTAGTTGAGTTGGATGGGGA
>CAZOUH010000044.1:0-7372 GCA_964582935.1 uncultured Paludibacter sp. | reverse complement strand
AGTTTATAATGCAAAAAATTAAAGTACAAAACCCCGTAGTTGAGTTGGATGGGGATGAGATGACGCGGATCATTTGGTCATTTATCAAAGAGCAGTTGATACTTCCCTATTTGGATGTAGATATTCTTTATTATGATTTGGGCATTGAAAATCGAGAAGCCACCAACGATCAGGTAACCATTGATGCGGCACATGCCATTCAGCAACACCATGTGGGTATTAAATGTGCGACCATCACACCGGATGAGGCGCGTGTAGAAGAATTTGGTTTAAAGAAAATGTGGAAATCGCCCAACGGCACCTTGAGGAATATTATCGGTGGTACTGTTTTTCGTGAACCCATCATTTGCAAAAACGTACCTCGTTTGGTACCCGGATGGGAAAAACCTATTGTCATCGGTCGTCATGCTTTTGGCGATCAATACAAGGCTACTGATGTGGTTATCAAAGGAAAAGGCACACTCAAAATGAGTTTTACCAACGAAGCAGGTGAAGTCAAAGAATGGGAAGTCTATAATTTTCAGGGAGACGGAGTAGCGCTGTCAATGTATAACACGGACGAATCCATCTACGGTTTTGCCCGTTCGTCTTTTCAGGTAGCTTTAGAGAAGAAATGGCCGCTGTACCTGTCCACCAAAAACACCATCTTAAAAGCTTACGACGGACGGTTCAAAGATATTTTTCAGGAAGTCTATGAGCAAGAATTTAAGGCTCAATATAAAGCTGCCGGCATCACCTACGAACATCGTTTAATCGATGATATGGTGGCTTCTGCACTCAAATGGAACGGCGGGTTTGTATGGGCTTGCAAAAACTACGATGGAGACGTACAATCGGATACAGTTGCACAGGGTTTCGGTTCTCTCGGTTTGATGACTTCCGTATTGGTTACTCCCGATGGAAAAACTGTAGAAGCAGAAGCAGCACACGGCACAGTGACCCGTCATTATCGCCAACATCAGCAAGGTAAGGAAACTTCCACCAATCCCATTGCTTCCATTTTTGCGTGGACACGTGGTTTGGCGCACAGAGGCAAATTGGATGGTAATGAAGCCCTGACAAATTTCTGTCACACCTTGGAACGCATTTGTGTAGAAACCGTAGAAAGTGGCAAAATGACCAAAGATTTAGCTTTATTGGTACATGGCGACAGCATGAAACGGGAGGATTACCTGACCACGCAGGAGTTTCTGGGAGCCATCAAGGGGAATTTGGAACAAGCACTGATATAGAGCCTCTCATGGGACTCGAACCCATGACCTAATCATTACGAATGATTTGCTCTACCAACTGAGCTAAAGAGGCGAAAACGGAGGTGCAAATGTAAGTACAAAAATAAACTTATACAATGGTAAATTGCAGAAATCAAGTTGTTTCTGCAATTTTTTTTGATTTTATCGCTGAAATGTAAAAAAAATAAAATTTAGTGAAAGAATTGTATTGCAAAATAAATTTAATTGCAGTATATTAGCTGCCTTATAAATCCTTTATAAAAATCGCAAATGAGCTATCTAAATTTTGATAAGACATTGTTGGTAAACTTGGAGAAATCTCTTACCAAAGAGATGATTCGAACCAACCGGGCAGGTGCTTATAACAGTACTACTCTAATAGATTGCAATACAAGGAAATACCACGGTCAGTTAGTGGTACCTTTACCTGAAATCGATCAATCAAACCATGTTTTATTGTCTTCTTTAGATGAGACGGTTATTCAGCATGGCGCTGAATTTAATTTGGGTATTCATCAATACGAGGATAATCATTTCAGTCCGAACGGACACAAATACATCCGCCAGTTTGATTGCAATATCATTTCCCGCACGGTCTATCGCGTAGGAGGCGTAATTTTGTCGAAAGAAAGGATGTTGGTCTCCTTTGAGCCGCGCGTCATCATCAAATATACTTTGTTAGATGCCCATTCCCCTACCCTGTTGCGTTTTAAACCTTATTTGGCATTTCGGAGTGTGGACGAACTGACACATGCCAATCCCGATGCCAGCACCTCTTATGAAGAAGTGAAAAACGGCATCAGCATGAGCTTGTATGAAGGCTATCCTCATTTGTTCATGCAATTCTCCAAAAAGAACAGCTACACACATCATCCTGATTGGTATAAAGATATTGTGTATTACAAGGAACAGGAACGGGGTTATGCTTATAAAGAAGATTTGATGGTACCGGGATCTTTTGAAATATCGATTAAAAAGGGAGAATCTGTGATTTTTTCTGCCGGCGTAACTGAAATCTCTCCGCTCAAACTTAAAAAACTGTGGGATACAGAATTAGTCAGGCGCAATGAACGCACCGATATGTTCTCAACTTTAAAAAATTCGGCAGAGCAGTTTTATAAACGTTCCGGCAATAAAACTTATTTATTAGCCGGTTACCCTTGGTTTGGAGCACGTGCTCGGGATCAGTTCTTTTCCCTGCCCGGTTGTACCCTTACCATCAATCGCCTGGATTATTTCGATGCCATTATGGAAACTGCTGTGGATGAAATCGGAAAATTCTTAAATGGCAATACCGATGACATTGAATTGGAAGGAATCGATCAACCAGACGCCTTGCTTTGGTTTATTGCAGCTGTTCAACAATATGCTGAACATACTTCTATTGAAGATGCTGCCGAGCGTTTTGAAACCATCTGTTCCGATATCATCGCTTTTATCCGCAAGCAAAATCATCCGAACATCATTTTACACAATAACAACCTCCTGTATATTCATGGGACTGAAAAAGCACTCACCTGGATGAATGCTGTGGAAGATAATCTGCCCATCACGCCCCGGACAGGTTACGTGGTGGAATTAAACGCCTTATGGTACAATGCTTTGAAGTTTTCGGCTTTATTAAAACGCGCTTCAGGAAATGACCATTTGGCAGATTTAACGGATTATCAAGCCGAAATATCGCACGAATCGTTCGTTAAAACATTCTGGAATGATGCTTACCTGTATGATTTTGTAACGGAACATCACAGCAATCCGGAGGTAAGACCGAATATGCTTTTTGCCATCGGTTTGCCGTTTTCACCTTTGGACAAGCAACAACAGAAATCAGTTTTGGATATTTGCACCCGTGAATTGCTGACACCTAAGGGATTGAGGAGTTTGAGTCCGAAAAGTGGCTTTTACAGGCCGACTTATATCGGGGGGATGTTAGAAAGAAACAGAAACTACCACAATGGTCCGGTATGGCCCCTTTTCTTCGGTGTTTTTGCCAACGCTTACCTGCGCATCTATAAACAAAGTGCCCATTCTTTTATAGAGCGGATGCTCATTGGTTATGAAGCAGAATTGTCTGAGCTTTGCATAGGCACCATTCCTGAGTTGTTCGATGGCAATCCACCTTATAAAGGACATGGAGGCATGTCGTTCGCCATGAGCGTGTCGCAGATTCTGAAAGTGCTTGAAATGATGAAAAAAATTGAAAACACCCAAGATTGAAAGATAAGACCCTTGAAATATCAAGTATAAATACAATATTAATGATGCACGTATGAAAGTATTAATGTTCGGATGGGAATTTCCACCCCATATATTAGGCGGATTAGGTACGGCGAGCTATGGCTTGACGAAAGGCATGGCTGAACAAGGAGACCTTGAGCTGACTTTCGTGATGCCTAAGCCTTCCGGTGATGAAGATCAAAGTTTTTTAAAGATCTTGGGTGCCAACCACATTCCGGTAGTCTGGAAAGAAAACTCCCGAGAGCATGTGGAATACCGTTTAGGGAATTTCATGCATCCGGATGAATACTTCTGGTTAAGGAATGGGATTAAATATGATTTTACACGTATCTATACCAATGACTTAGGATGTATCGATTTCTCCGGCAGATATCCCGATAATTTGATGGAAGAGATATCCAATTATGAAGCTGCTGCAAGCGTATTGGCTCATCAGCAAGCGTTTGATATCATCCATTCACACGACTGGCTGACCTATCCTGCCGGCATATTTGCCAAGCAAATCAGTGGCAAACCTTTGGTGATACATGTGCACGCCACTGATTTTGACAGAAGCAGAGGTAAGGTGAACCCTACTGTTTATTCAATAGAGAAAAGAGGTATGGATGCGTCTGACCATATCATTACGGTCAGCAACCTGACTCGCAACACCGTCATCGAAAAATACCACCAGGATCCAAGCAAAGTAACAACCGTACACAATGCTGTTGAGCCATTGGCAGATGCGGATTCTTACACTAAATCAGAGCGAAAAGACAAAATTGTAACTTTTCTTGGTCGCATCACCATGCAAAAAGGACCGGAGTATTTTGTGGAAGCTGCTCATCGTGTGTTACAAAAGACAGATTCTGTCCGCTTTGTGATGGCAGGAAGTGGAGATATGATGAACGATATGATACACTTAGCTGCTGAAAGAGGCATAGCGGATCGCTTTCATTTTCCCGGCTTCTTAAAAGGAAGAAAAGTATATGAAATGCTCGCTGAAAGTGATGTCTATATCATGCCGTCAGTCTCCGAACCTTTCGGGATTTCACCTTTGGAGGCGATGCAGGTAGGCACGCCCACCATCATCTCCAAACAATCCGGTTGTGCCGAGATTCTGACACATACCATCAAAACAGATTATTGGGATATAGATGCGATGGCAAATGCTATTTACGGCATCGTCAAATATCCGGCTATGTACAAAAGCTTGAGGGAAGAAGGCATATATGAAGTCAACAACATCAAATGGTATGATGCGGGACTCAAAGTCAGAGCCATTTATAATCATTTGTTGGGATGGCATTGAGACAGCAGTATTCCATCTAAAAAAAGAACCATCATTAAAAAGAATAAGATAACAATTATACGAATAGATATTAATAGCACAGGCATATGAAGAATATTTGTTTTTATTTTCAAATTCACCAACCCATCAGGTTGAAGAAGTACGGTTTCTTTGAAATTGGGCAGGATCATTACTATTATGATGATTATCATACCGAAGAGCAAACACGTATCTTATCGGAGCAATCGTATTTGCCGACCAATAAAGTCATTGCTGATATGATTCGCAGTTCGAACGGAAAATTCAAGTGCGCATTTTCTATTTCAGGCGTGGCATTGGAACAATTGGAGCTGTATGCTCCCGAAGTCATCGACAGCTTTAGGGAGTTGGCACAAACAGGCAGTGTTGAGTTTATAGCTGAAACTTACGCTCATTCTTTATCTTCTGTTTACGATGCCGACGAATTTGAACTTCAGATGAAAATTCATGCGGATAAAATTGAAAGTCTGTTTGGCAAGCGTCCGTCTGTTTTTAGAAATGCCGAGTTAATCTATTCTGATGAAATCGGTGAGAAAATTTTAGATGCAGGTTTCAAAACTGTTTTGATAGAAGAAGCCAAGCATGTGATGGGCTGGAAAAGTCCCAATTATATCTATACCCACGCTTATCGCAACAGACTCAAACTTTTGGTGCGTAACAGCAAGCTCTCAGAAGATATCTTCCTCAGATTTTCTAATCCCTCTTGTGAGCATTATCCTTTGACTGCCGAGAAATTTATCGGATGGATCGCTGCTGCACCGGAAGAAGAACGCGTGTTCAATATATGGATGGGCTATGAAGCATTTGGATATTTACATCGCCCTGAATCAGGTATTTACGACTTTTTAAAAGCCATTCCTTATCATGCTATGGAGCAGCAGATTGGCTTTGCTTTGCCAAGCGAATTAGGCAAACAGAAGGAAGTTGCCGGTGGTTTAACTGCCTTGTACCCGACCAGTTGGTGGGGACATGAAAAAGATCTTGCACCTTGGACCGGTAATGACTTGCAACACGAAGCTTTGAGTAAACTTTATGAAGTCGGAACGCGTGTGCGCTTGAGCAAGGACAGACCTTTGCTGCATGATTGGCTGTTGTTGCAGACCAATGATTACTTCCGTTATATGAGTCATAAAGAAGCTTACGGAAGTAATTACGAATCGCCCTACGAGGCATTTGTCAATTATATGAATATACTGGCTGATTTCCTCGATCGGGTTAAAGCCCAATATCCAACATCCATAGGCGATGAAGAACTCAATGCATTATTACAGACCATTACGCAGCAAGACAAAGAGATTGCCGCGCGAGAACAAGAATTGAATAAACTGAAAAACAAATTAGACAAAATTTCGGGGAAATAAACTGATGAAAGAACATCTGGATGATAAAGTATTCCGTTTGATATCGGATATAGCCGATGAAACCGGAAAAGCTTGCTATGTTATTGGAGGATATGTACGGGATCTGTTTTTAAAAAGACCTTCCAAAGATATTGATGTAGTGGTAGTTGGCAGCGGCATCGAGCTTGCGGGCAAGGTAGCCGCAGGATTGGGTAAGAAAGCCAAACTGTCTGTCTTTAAAAATTTTGGAACGGCTCATATCAATTACAAAGACTATGAAATTGAATTTGTAGGTGCCAGGAAAGAATCCTATCGTTATGATTCGCGCAAACCCATCGTTGAAGACGGGACCTTAGAAGATGATCAAAACAGGCGTGACTTCACCATCAATGCACTTGCTCTCAGTCTGAATAGAGCTACATACGGCGAGATGCTCGATCCTTTCAACGGAATGCGCGATTTAGAAAACCTGATACTTCGTACGCCTTTAGATCCGGATATTACCTTTTCTGATGATCCTTTGCGCATGATGAGGGGCATACGCTTCGCCGCTCAATTAGGTTTTTATTTAGAAGTCGAAACCTTCGATGCCATCGCCCGAAATAAAGATCGCATCGCTATTATTTCTAAAGAAAGAATTGCCGATGAACTGAACAAAATCATCCTTTCCCGCAGACCATCAGTCGGATTTATCTTATTGGAAAAAACAGGATTGTTGGAACTGATATTTCCGGAATTAGATGCTCTGAAAGGAGCTGAAACCAAGGATGGCGTAGGACATAAAGATAATTTCTACCATACTTTAGCCGTATTAGACAACCTGAGTGAGCAATCTGATAATCTCTGGTTGCGCTGGGCAACTTTAGTACATGATATCGGAAAGCCTCGCTCCAAGCGCTTTGATTATAAATTGGGATGGACCTTCCATAACCACGATTTTATCGGTCAAAAGATGATTCCGCATATCTTCCGAAAGATGAAATTGCCACAAAACGAGAAGATGCGCTATGTACAAAAATTAGTCGGACTGCACATGCGCCCCATGATTTTAAGTGAAGATGAGGTAACCGATTCGGCTGTTAGGCGGTTGTTGTTTGATGCCGGTGATGATATCGATGATTTGATGTTGCTTTGCGAAGCTGACATTACCTCTAAAAATCAAGCGAAAGTCAAACGTTACAAAGCAAACTTTCAATTGGTCAGACAAAAACTCAAAGAGATAGAAGAAAAGGACAGAATACGTAATTTTCAAC
>CAZOUH010000043.1:0-9176 GCA_964582935.1 uncultured Paludibacter sp. | reverse complement strand
ACCAAATCTTCCAAGTCAACCCCACGATAGAAAAGTTTGCCGGAAATGGGCTTTAATCCTCCTTCAGGAAGTCTTTCGTAACCCACCACATCTCCAATTTTTGTCAAGCCTACCAACACGCCCGAGTTATCCTCGTTGCGCAATCCACGCTTCACGTTAAATTTTGTAAAAAGTTCTTTGTCTATGCGACTGGTCTTTTTGACAGTTTCTGATAATTTAAAAATCAAATAATCTTTTTTAGTGGTCATGTTTGCGTATTTAATATATTATTGCTTGTGTTGTATCATTGCGTTTAATGCACTTCCGGCTTTGAACCAATCAATTTGTTGCTCGTTGTAGGAATGCACTGCCTCAAATTCATCGATGGAACAATCGGCATGTTTTAACATGATTGTCAAGTTTTTCCCGGCAGCAAAGGACTCAAGTCCGATGATGCTGATTTTGTCATCTTCACGAATCTTATCATAATCATCTTTATCGGCAAAAGTCAAAGCCAGCATGCCTTGTTTCTTTAGATTCGTTTCGTGAATACGGGCAAAAGATTTGACCAAAATGACTTTTACGTTCAGAAATCGTGGTTCCATGGCTGCATGCTCACGTGAAGAACCTTCTCCATAATTTTCTTCTGCCACTACTACAGTGCCCATGCCTTTGGCTTTGTATTTCTTGGCAAGCTCCGGGACCGGCATATATTCACCGGTTTCTGTATCCAATACTTTATTGGCTCTGTCAGTAAAAGCATTGATAGCTCCAATCAGCATATTGTCGGAGATATTTTCCAAATGACCTCTGTACTGAAGCCACGGACCAGCCATAGAGATGTGGTCGGTTGTACATTTTCCTTTGACTTTAATTAATAGTGGTAAATCAGTTAAATCTTTGCCATTCCAGGCTTGGAAAGCTTCTAATTTCTGTAAACGTCTTGAGTTGGGATCAATATTAATTTCAACTTTACTACCATCCGCCTCAGGCGCCATATAACCTGCATCTTTCACTTCAAAACCATGGATGGGCAGTTCGTAGCCTGTGGGTTCTTGTAACTTGACCTTTTCGCCTTTATCATTGATAAGCGTATCTTTCATCGGATTGAAACATAAATCACCGGCAATGGTCATGGCTGCGACTATCTCGGGCGAACTGACAAAAGCGTGAGTATTGGGATTACCATCATTGCGTTTCGCAAAATTACGGTTGAAGGAGGTGATGATGGAATTGGCGCGATCGGGATTGTCGATTTCGCGTCTCCACTGACCAATACATGGTCCGCAGGCATTTGCCATAATCACGGCTCCGGCGGCTTCAAACTCAGCCAAGATACCGTCTCTTTCAGCTGTGTAGCGCACCTGCTCAGAACCCGGATTGATGATGAATTGTGCATTGACTTTCAAACCGTCTTTACGTGCTTGTTTGACTATAGAAACGGCGCGGGTTAAATCTTCATAGGATGAGTTGGTACAAGAACCAATCAATCCGACTTCCAATTTCTGAGGATAATTATTATCTTGAACAGCCTTGGCAAAGTCTGAAAGTTGATGGGCTAAATCGGGCGTATAAGGACCGTTGATATAAGGTTCTAATTCATCCAAATTGATTTCTATCAAGCGGTCGTAATACTTTTCAGGGTTTTCAACTACTTCTTTATCCGGTTGTAGATAAGCTAAATGTTGCAAAGCCGTTTCAGCAATTTCCGATCTACCGGTTGCACGCATATAAGCAGCTGATTTTTCATCAAAAGGAAAGATAGAAGTGGTGGCACCGACTTCCGCACCCATATTACAAATAGTTCCTTTTCCCGTTGCAGAAATGGATTGTGTGCCTTCACCGAAGTATTCGATAATGGCATTGGTGCCTCCTTTTACAGTCAGTATCCCTGCCAATTTCAATATCACATCTTTGGGTGCAGTCCAACCTGACATTTTCCCTGTCAGCTTGACCCCAATGAGTTGGGGCATTTTCAGTTCCCAAGGCATACCCGCCATCACATCCACTGCATCAGCACCACCCACACCAATGGCTATCATACCCAATCCACCTGCATTGGGTGTGTGTGAGTCTGTGCCTATCATCATTCCTCCCGGAAAAGCATAGTTTTCCAATACCACCTGATGGATGATACCGGCTCCGGGTCGCCAAAAACCAATGCCGTATTTATTGGAGACATCCTTCAGAAAATTAAAAACTTCTTCGTTATTGATTTTGGCAGTCTGTAAATCTGCACCGGCACCAATATGCGCCTGAATCAGGTGATCGCAATGTACGGTAGTGGGCACGGCAACGTGCGTGCGACCGGAGTTCATCAGCTGCAACAAAGCCATTTGTGCCGTGGCATCCTGCATGGCTACCCTGTCGGGTGCGAAGTTTACGTAATCTTTACCCCTTACAAATGATCCCAATTTTTCGCCTGCATCTAAATGGGCATAGAGAATCTTCTCCGTCAGGGTCATGGGGCGGTTTAAAACTTTTTTTGCTCTTTCTATCCTTTCAGGTAATGTTTGGTATAAATGCCTGATCATTTCTACATCAAAAACCATAATTTTTGTATTGTTTTTAGTTTTTTGACTCGCCAACTAAAAAAAATGAATAATTAAACAGAATTATCAAATAAATTTCTCAAAGATAATAAAAAATGATATTTACCATCATCATATGCATTATAAATTGCACTTGGAAGTAAGGTTTTTAACAATCATGCAGCCGATAAAGTTTAGAAGAAACCAATAATAATCGATTTTTTGATTATTTTTGCGGTTCTGAATATCTGCATTACCAAATTTTACATATAAGATAAGCTGCCCCCCATACCGCCTCATGAACAAACAATCCAATGACAATATTGACCAATTATCCCGCATCATCAATAATCTACCGGGGATCGTGTATAGATGTGCCAATGATAAAAATTGGACGATGTTTTATATCAACGATGCTTGTGAGAAAATTACGGGATACAAACCTGAGGATTTTTTATTCAATCATAAGATAGCTTTTAATGATATTGTACATCCCGACCACCGGTTACTGCTGCATGAGGGTTGGAATGAATCTATTTTGAAAAATGAAATTTTTGAACGTGAATATCAAATCATCACCGCCTCAGGAGAAACACGTTGGGTCTGGGAACATGGAAAAGGCATTTATGATGATGCCGGCAAACTGATCTATTTGGAAGGCTATATCTATGACGTTTCTTTCCAAAAAAAAACTGAAGAATCTATGCTTTTCAGCGAAAGGAAGTTCAAATCTTTATTTGATGAAATGACGGATATGGCACTGATATGCAGGCTTGAAAAAGATTCTCAGCATGATATTATCAACATACGAATTGTTGAATTTAATCAAGCTTTTTACAGGTTGATGCAAACTGTTCATCGGGAGGTGCAAGTCGGTAAGTCGCTTTCTGAAATCATTGATTTAGACAAGATTCCCGAATATCATGAATCTTTGCAGTCTGTAAGAGCGGGAAGAAATTTTCACTTTATCCATGATTTTGAAGCAGTCGGTAAACAGTTTTTGGTTTTGCTGACCGGCAGTGCAGACAATATTTTTGCTATTATTGCTACGGACATAACCGACTTGATGCGTACCAATAAACTATTGATTGAGAAAACCAAAGAGCTTGAAAATTATGTATATATCGTATCACATGATTTACGTTCTCCTTTGGTGAATATACAGGGTTTCAGCGAGAGACTGAAACGTTATACCGATCAAATTGATGAACTGCTTGCGAATATTCAGCTTGATGACCTGACACAAAAAAGCATGTCTGATTTAATCAAACAAAAGATTCCGCTTGCTTTGAACTTCATCTACAGCAGTGTAGCAAAGATGGAGAATATGCTGAATAATTTATTGCAAATATCCCGCACAGGACGTTTGACCATGAATATTCAACCCGTTAAAATGGATGCGTTGATTGCCAATGTGGTAAACAATATGAATTATCAGTTGCATGAAATCAATGCAAAGGTACATATAGACCACTTGCCGGATTGCTTTGGAGATGAGCTGTTGCTGAACCAGCTTTTTTCGAATATCATCTCCAATGCGGTTAAATATCGCGATCAGCAAAGGAATTTGGAAATTAGTATCAGCGGCATAAGCAGATTGGGAAAGGTGTTGTACAGAATCATTGACAACGGCATCGGCATTTCTAAAGAGCATTTGGATAAAATATGGAATATCTTTTACAGAATCGACAGTAAAATTGCGACGGGTGATGGTGTGGGTTTAAGTTTGGCAAAACGCATCATTGAAAAACACAGGGGCAAAATTTGGGTTGAATCCACAGAACGGTATGGTACGACTTTTTTTATCGAGTTACCATCCAAGCAATTTTTAGAAACAGAAACCATTGTATAAAATATCACACCGGATGAACAAAGCAGACATAGTCATTCTGATTGCTGATGATAACGACGGGCATGTTGAATTGATAAGGGAAGAATTATTGGATATGGGAGTAGGCAACAGCATAATCAGGTTTACTGACGGTCATGAAATTTGGGAGTATTTGGTGTCAGTTTATCTGAACGGATCGCTTGAACACCCGAAGCACCTCATTTTATTGGACATCAACATGCCTCGTGTTGATGGGGTGGAGGTGCTGAGAAGAATCAAGAGTTTCGAGGAAATGAAGCACGTTCCTGTTGTGATGCTTACTACTACCGACGACCCACGTGAGGTCGAAACTTGTTTTCAATTGGGATGTAATCATTTTTTGACGAAACCAATTAAATTTAATAAATTTGCGGCAACCCTGCGTAAGCTCGGACTGCTCCTGCGTATAACATAAATGTCATGAAGTCGATTGTTTTCAATAATCATGATTTCCAAAGGAATATGATTGTTCTTGATATTGAAGGCTTCTAATAACCATTGAACATCATCTGTTGCCAAATGAAAAGAATTTTAATCGTTGAAGACGACACCGGTATTGCTCAATTGATTCAACTTGAATTAGAGGAATCAGGTTACGAGACTTTGTGGGCAGACACATTCCAACAAGCTGACGACATCTTGGAAAGTCAAACCATCAACCTGATGGTCGTTGATTTTAAATTGTCAGCTGATGCCAATGCCCACGACTGGATACGCAACAGGAAATCAAAAAAGCTGTTGTTGCCCCCTTTTATCATTTCAACCGGACAGGGTGATGAGCGCATCGCTGTGGAAATGATGAAGATGGGTGCGCGCGATTACCTGCTAAAAGATTCGATGCTGATTTCCCGCCTGACGAATATCATTAAAAGGGTGCTGAAAGAAATTGAACAAGATGAAAAGATTGCTTTGTCGAAACGCGTCTTACAGGAAAATGAGATCAGGTACCGCATGCTTTTCGAAAAGAATCCTGAGCCTATGTTTATTACAGATTCGGAAACATTCAGGTTTCTTGAAGTAAATGATGCCGCCGTCAGGCATTATGGTTATTCAAAGCAAGAGTTTTTGTCCATGACATTTATGGATATCAGACCCCAAGAAGACATCGAGTTGATGCACAAAAATATCGCACATTTCCTAAAAAAGAAACTAACCAAAGCCTATGTGCGCCATTTGAAAAAGAACGGTGAGCTTATGCACGTTGAGTTAACATTGGTGCTGATTAATTGGAATGATAAAAAAGCGACACACGTGCTTGTCAACGACATTACCGGTAAAGTTAAAACACAAGAAAAATTGCAAAATAAAAGATTTTTATTGCGTAAAATATTAGATGAAAGCACATTTTTTATTCAGGCTCAATCAGGAATTATTAATTTCAATAAAATAACCGATACAATGGTTGAAATTTCCGGAGCACGAGTAGCCGCATTTCAGCGGTTTGGAAATGAATTCAAAGAGTATAACATAAAAGGATTTAGCGGTTTAGGAGATTTTGCAATGAATTCATCTCGTATTTTAGGATTTAATCTCAGGGATAAAGTATGGGAAAGTAATTTGTCACTTGTGGAATCAATTCAGAAAGGAGATTTCATCCATATTGAAAAACTGCATGAGATAGAAAACAAATTATTGTCTAAAACAATCGTCAGTATTGTATCAGATGCCTTTAATGTCAGCAGTGTGAGCTTAGTTCCCGTTAAATATCAGGAAGTATTATTAGGAGTTTTTACTTTGATTTTTGATCAAAATTACCCGGAAAGTAAATTGATAAATCCTGAAGTGATAGAGATTTTTGCTAAGCAAGTAAGTCAGTATATCATCCGTGTTCAAACGGATAGAGCTTTATTACGTAAACAACAAGAATATCAAAATTTATTTGAACTCAATCCTCAAGCAATGATGATATTTGACTCTGAATCACTAAGATGTTTAGATGTCAATGTAGCTGCTTTGAATTTGTACGGCTATTCCAAAGACGAATTTTTACAGTTAAGCGTTATGGATTTGCGTTCAGCTGAAGAAATACCTGCATTGATTGATTCCTACAAGGAGTTTAGAAGTGATTTGCCTACCAAAACAACAACCGTCCACCAAACGAAAACCAATGAACGCTATCAAGTAGAGTTGTCTGCTTCAATCATAGAGTTTAAAAATAGAAAAGCCCGTCATGTGTTAGTCAATAAATACACTAAATTGGAAGAATAAGCTGTAGCAATCCATGTGAACAATCAGAACCAAAAACCTAAATTAGCGGAAACAACTAATTTACGATAGGCATCGGCATATCCCAAAGTAAAGCCCATGGGTCCGAAAGGAGATCTGAACTCATAGGTCAATCCGGCTCCATAAATTGCTTTGTAAGTGTTGATATCATTAAATTCTTCTCCATGAAATAAAATATTGGCTGCTGCCGTTACATAATGTCGTTTGTATAAATGCTGTCTAAATTCAATCGCTCCAATAAAGGTGTTTTTCGCCGTACTCCAAGATGACGGTAAGCCATAAAAAGGCAGGTGATGGTTGAATCTCAATTCGTAATCTTTAGATGCCACAAAATTTCCCAAGTGGATGGGTACATCGCTAAATAAAGTCCTGGCATACGCATTCAATAGTAAAGTGGAATTTTTATGCAGAGGAATGGCGTTTCGGTTTTTAAGCAGCCAGATGGGGTTGATGCGATTCAAGACCACATCTTTGGTCAATGAAAATTCCGTAAACACATCCGATCCTCTTGTGGGGAAGTAGAAATCGTTCAGATTATCAAATTGATAGAATCCGTAGAGATGGAAGAAAAAATGCTTGTTTTCATCGACATAATGAGAGTTTAAAATGCCGTTTTTATTGTGAATGTCCACATCATAAAACTCTTGTTTGATACCTAAACCAACCGTAGAATGATTCAAAAACGGCTGATACGTAAATAATTTGATGGAAGCGGTCAGCAGGTCGGCATCAAAATAATCATTTTTAGATAAAAAAATGGGAGTTTGATTATATGCACCATCAGCCTGAATGGCTATTTTAGGAAGTTTTGCTTTGTCAAGCTCTGCCAACACGGTGAGATAAGGATTCTTGGAAATATCAGCGGTGAAAGAGAGCAGTCCGATAAACTTACTATAATCTTTACGTGTTGAATTCAGTATCATCGACAATTCACTTTTAGTATTCAAACGCAAGCCTACATTAAAGTTCCAGGCTTTATCCTCTTCTATGACGATGTTGAGAATTTTATCAGGGGGTTCGTGTGCATCCTGATGCAGCATGACCATTCCACCCTGCGCTTCTCGAGGATTTAAGTGCTCCTGATTTTCCAGGTTATAACCATCATCATTAACTTCAGGATCATCCAAGGTAAAATAAACCCGTTTAAATACCCCCATTCCGTAGATATAATTGATGGATTCCTTGATTTTTTCATAACTGTAAACACCGGGAATCTTTTTATTGACCATACTCATCAATAAATTGTCGGAAACAGCATGATTACCGGAAAATTTTATCCCTACTATATTCCATTTATCAGGTGTAGTCAGTCTCACAGCGACTTCCGGCTTGCGCAAGTGATATTGCTCTTTTAAGGCACGTATTTGATCCAACACTTCTAAAGTGGAGGCTCTACCCCTCATCATCAAAGTGTCTTGGGCTTGGCGGTTGAAGCTGTGAATATCGTATCCGTTCATATCCGGACGAATGATGATGTCGCACAACTCCCTGTTGAGAGAGTCTCGGTTCAAAGAGTAAAAATTGATGATTTGATGGGATAATTTATCCATGGAAACTATTTCGTCAGCCTGGTATAAATCTTTGCGAAGATCGACACCGATGATGATGTCTGCGCCCATTTCCTTGGCTACATTTGTCGGGAAATTATTGACCAATCCGCCATCACTCAACAAATGACCATTGTGATGACCCGGCACAAAAACGCCGGGAATAGCCATGCTGGCATAAATGGCAGAAGGAAGAAATCCGTTTTTCATGACCACTTCATGACCGGTTTCCAAGTCGATACCGACACTGGCAAAAGAAATGGGGAAAGTGGTGAAATCGGCATCTTGCGGAATATTGGCTGCCAAGCCGCAAAACAGATTGAAGACATTTTGTCCGTTCACCATGCCGCGGGGCAAAACGGGGAATTTATTCTCCGCTATGGGCAAGGAAATCACATAGCGTTGTTGTTCCGTTTTAGAGGCTTGCGTTAATTCACGGCGGGACACAAAATCGGAAAGCAGATGTGTCCAATTGGCTTCTTCAGATATCTGTATGATTTCGTCTGCTGAATAACCGATGGCATACAAACCACCGACTATGCTGCCGATGCTTGTACCAACGATGATATCGATGGGGATATTTTCTTCTTCCAACACTTTTAAAACACCCAGATGCGCAAAACCTTTGGCACCACCACCGCTCAGCACCAAAGCAACTTTAGGTGGTTGGGGCGTTTGCGGAAATAATGCAACACAACAGAAAAAAGACAGGAAAAGAGATGATAATTTACGCGTCATAGAGGTTAAGAATTGAATCCTCAAAAATAAGCAAAGTTTTGGAATATGGAAAGGAGGTGATGGGGGTTTCGAGTTTCGGGTTTCGGGTTGTGGGTTGCGAGTTGCGGGTTTCGGGTTCTTGCTGGAAAGTTAAAAAAGTTAGAAAGGGATGTTGAATTGTTGCAACTTGTACAATAGCCAAAGGATTGACCTCGACTGATGAGCCAAAAAACAAGTGAGAAAAGCGTAAAAAATCGTCCTTGTTTGAGCGAGGAACGAGCGAGTTTGGACGATTTAGCTTTTCGA
>CAZOUH010000042.1:0-9532 GCA_964582935.1 uncultured Paludibacter sp. | reverse complement strand
ACATTGATGACCTGTCCACTCACGTAGGAGGATAAATCCGATGCAAGGAACAGCGTCACTTTAGCAACTTCTTCCGGCAAACCACCACGGCGCAAAGGAATAATTTGCGTCCATTGAGCACGTTGTTCATCTGTAAGCACTTGTGTCATTTCAGTTTCGATAAAGCCGGGGGCGATGGCATTGGCGCGAATATTTCTGGATCCCAATTCCTTGGCAACAGATTTTGCCAATCCTATCATTCCTGCTTTAGAAGCTGAATAATTTGCCTGACCGGCATTTCCGGACACGCCTACTACAGAACTCATATTGATGATGGAACCGGAACGTTGTTTCATCATAATGGGTGTACATGCTTGAATAAAATTGAATGCAGATTTCAGATTCACATTGATCACGGCATCCCATTGCAATTCACTCATGCGCATGATTAAACCGTCTTTGGTGATACCTGCATTATTCACTAAAATATCTATTCTTCCAAATTCCTGATGAATTTTTTCCACCACTTGATGGGTTTCATCAAATAAGGCTGCATTGGATGCATAGGCTTTCACTTTCACACCTAAAGCTTCAATTTCTTTTTCAGTATTCAAAGCATTCTCATCGATATGTAGATCAGTAAATGCAATGGCTGCACCTTCGCTCGCCAATTTTAAGGCAATAGCTTTACCTATGCCTCGTGCGGCACCGGTTACGATGGCAACTTTTCCTTCTAATAATTTCATAAGTTTAAATGTTTTTTAACGATCATGTAAAACTTCCGATGAAATAACTGATGATTTTATTTCATGTTCGCTTCACAAACATAGTTTTATTCAGTTATATTTTTTCACTCATCATGGATAATAAGAACTCTTCGTTATTCTTGGTTCTTTCCATGCGATCTTTCATAAACTCCATAGCTTCAACCGGATTCATATCGGCTAAATACTTGCGTAAAATCCACATCCGGTTCAAAGTATCATTGTCTAATAACAAATCATCTCGTCGTGTACTTGAAGACATAATATCAACAGCCGGAAACACCCTTTTGTTCGATAGGCGTCTGTCTAATTGCAATTCCATATTACCCGTTCCTTTAAATTCTTCAAAAATCACATCATCCATTTTAGAACCGGTTTCCGTTAAAGCCGTTGCTATGATGGTCAAACTACCTCCTTTTTCAATATTTCTGGCAGCTCCGAAAAAACGTTTGGGTTTGTGTAAGGCATTGGCATCCACGCCCCCTGTTAATATTTTTCCTGAAGCCGGAGCAGCAGTATTGTAAGCGCGCGCCAAACGTGTGATAGAATCTAATAAAATCACCACATCATGACCGCATTCCACCAATCTTTTTGCTTTTTCATGTACCATGGCGGCTACACGCACATGTCTTTCAGCGGGTTCATCAAAAGTGGATGATACCACTTCTGCATTCACGCTTCTTGCCATGTCCGTCACTTCTTCCGGACGCTCGTCAATCAACAATACAATCATAAATACTTCAGGATGATTGGTGGCAATGGCATTGGCTATTTCTTTCAACAAGACAGTTTTACCTGTTTTAGGCTGTGCTACGATCAAACCGCGTTGTCCCTTGCCTATGGGCGAAAATAAATCGACCATACGAACAGAAAGCGGATCATTTCTGCCGGTGCATAAAGTAAATTTTTCATCCGGAAACAAAGGGGTGAGGTGCTCAAAAGGTACACGATCCCGAACATGCTCAGGACTTCTGCCGTTAATTTTAGTTACACGAATCAGCGGGAAGTATTTTTCTCCTTCTTTCGGAGGTCTGATAGACCCTGACACTGTATCGCCCGGTTTTAAACCAAACAGCTTGATTTGCGACTGCGAAACGTAAATATCATCGGGTGAACTCAGGTAGTTATAGTCAGCAGATCGTAAAAAACCATATCCGTCAACGACCATATCCAAAGTTCCCGTTCCCTCCAAGATGCCATCAAAATCGTATGGCCTGTCCTGTTTTTGTATGATGAATTTCGGACGATTGTTGTTTTGCTGGTGCTCTTGTCTTTTTTGATAGGCTTGTAGAACTGCTTGCTGCCTGTCTGCAGCTTGCTGATCAACATCAGATTGAGTTGCCGACTGGACAGCTTCTTCTTTCGACTTAGTCTGTTTTTTCTCGTCTGCAGGAGTCTTGCTGTCTTCAGCAACCTTAGCTTTGGAACTTACAGGTTTCGTTGCCACTTTGGACGTTGTTTTTGGGGTGGCTTTAGTTGCAGGTTCGACTTCTGATTCTGTTTTAGCTTGAGATTCAGATTTAGACTTAGAGACTGCTGTTTTGGGATCTTCAGTTTTTCCGACCGTCTCAGGTGCAGACTGTTCCACTTTTTTAACTACTCTTTTAGGGGTAGGCTTGGGCTTTTCCGTTTTAGCAGTTGTCTTAGGTTTTTCTTCTGTCGTTTTCTCATTGACTGCTTGTTTCTCCTGAGTTTTTCTATCAACTTTAGTGGTTGCTTTGATTGGCTCATCAGGTTTTTGAGCAGCTTTGCTTGTTTTAGCAGTTGTCTTTTCTGCTTCTTGTGCAGTTTCTTTTGTATCAGATGCCTTTTTCACCGACATCCTGGTACGTTTAGCTCTTGCCGGAGCATTTTTTTCTTTTGCGGCTTTCAGCTGTGCATTAATTACCGCTTGTTGATCCAAAATATCATACACAAGCTGTTGCTGAGATACAGAACCGGACACTTTAATATCTAATTCTGCCGCAATTGTTTTTAGCTCAGTCATATCCTTAGACTCAAGCTGGGTAAGGTTATAATTACTCATAAAATTTTGAAAATACGTTTATCCGAAGGTTTTTAATGTATAGGGGATACAAACGCTTGAAATAATATTAATTTAAATAAAATGTATAAAATCGGTTGATGTAAAGCAGAGTAGCTTTATAAAAAGAACAGAAATACGCCACAAAGATAAGGTTTTTATTTTTCTAAGACAAATTTCAATAAAAATTTTTCAATCAAAACGGTGTGTCGTCGGTATTTCCCTGATTGTACGCGGGTCCCGGATAAAATTCATGTTGCGATTTTTCAAAGCTACCGGGCTGATTCATTTTAGAAGGTATGGTCTGATATCCACCTTGAAACACATCATCTTGCCCTGCATCATCCATATTTGAGAATTTAGCATAGATATTTTTGAATCTCAGGTAAAAATCATCCGTAGCACCGTTTCGATGTTTAGCCACAATGATTTCAGCTAATCCAATTAAGGATCTCCCCTGACTGTCTTCTGTAATCTTATAATATTCAGGACGATGAATAAAGCATACCAAATCAGCATCTTGTTCGATTGCACCCGATTCGCGCAGGTCAGAGAGCTGCGGACGCTTGCCTTCCGGACCGGTACGCCCCTCGACTCCGCGATTCAATTGCGAGAGGGCAATAATAGGAATATCTAATTCCTTTGCCATCCCTTTTAATGAGCGTGAAATTATACTGACTTCTTGTTCGCGACTTCCAAAACTCATCCCTGAGGCATTCATCAATTGTAAGTAATCGATGATGATGCATTGCACTTTATGTTCTTTTACCAACCTGCGGGCTTTGCTGCGCAATTCAAAAATCGACAAACTGGGGGTGTCGTCAATGTAAATGGGTGCATCCATCAGCTGCGTGATGTTCTCGTCAAAGTTCTGCCATTCGCCATCAGAAAGCTGACCGCTTTTAATTTTCTCTCCTTCTAATTGACAGACATTCATAATCAGACGGTTAACCAATTGGACATTGGACATCTCCAAAGAAAAGACAGCCACCGGCTGCTTGTGGTCAACAGCCATATTTTTCGCCATGGATAATACAAAAGATGTTTTTCCCATTGCGGGACGCGCTGCTATGATAATTAAATCGGATTTTTGCCAGCCGGATGTTATCTTATCTAATGTATGAAAACCACTTGGAACGCCGCTTGCTCCTTCTTTTTTAGCCGCTTGCTGCATGCGGTTTCGAGCTTCTTCAATAACGGGATTAATTTGGACGACATCTTTTTTGAGGTTATTCTGTGAAATTTCGAATAACATGCCTTCTGTTTCCTGCATCAAATCATCCACATCGGTCTTGTCATCAAAAGCTTTGGTTTGCACCTCCGAAGAAAGACGAATCAGCTCCCGGGCTAAATACTTCTGAACGATAATTTTGGCATGATATTCCAAATGGGCAGCTGAATTGACTTTGGTGGTCAGCAAAGTGATATAATAAGACCCTCCTGCTTCATCTATGGTTCCATTCTTCCGCAACTGCTCGGTAACAGTATGCATATCAATGGGTTCTTGTAAGAGGACCAAAGATTGTACAGCTTCGAAAATACGTTGATGAGCAATTTTATAGAAACAGGCAGGCTTCAAAATCTCAGAAACCTTTGGATAAGCATCAGTTTCAAGCATAATGGCTCCTAAGACAGCTTCTTCTAATTCAAGCGCTTGGGGAGGCAATTTGCCCATTTCATTCGGACCTATCACCGGGGGTTGTGTCTGACGTTTGGTGTATGTTCGTTTCTCTGCCATATGTTTCAGTCGTATATCTATTGTATAAAATTAATGACAAAAATACTGGATTAAAAACGAAATTCAAAGGAGATAATAGAATACTTTTCAAAAGCTTTCAACAAAAACCCGATACTTATCAAAAGTAGCTGATGCTGGTTTGAAACCCTTGAACAATCCGTATATGGCTGATCCTGAGCCTGACATAGAGGCATAGGAAGCACCTAAATCGTACAATTTATCTTTTGCATACCTTAATTCCGGATGTTTATTAAATACAAAAGTTTCAAAATCATTGTAAATGATGTTTTTCCAATTTTCAACAGGTTGACGGATGCTGTCCAAGATGTTTTGTTTTGGATACCGGGGCGCCATGGCTGCATAAGCCTCCGGTGTAGAAATATGTATGTCCGGAACAATCACAACTAAGGTAAAGCCTGACAAAGAAAAATCTATGGGTGTAAAAACATCCCCAATACCGGTAGCATAAACAGGCTTGTTTTTGATAAAAACCGGACAATCAGCACCCAAGCGGGCAGCATAGTTTTCTAACAAATCATCATCGAGTTGCAATTCAAAAATCTCATTCAATGCTTTCAATGTAAAAGCTGCATCAGCCGAACCGCCTCCCAAACCACTGCCGGAAGGGATGTTTTTAATCAACCGAATATCAATTGCACCTAAGTTAAAATCCCGCTGCAACAAGCGATACGCTTTGACTACCAAATTGTCTTCAGGACTACCATCAAAGCTCGCACTCCTGACTTCCAAATGGCAATCAGCATCCTGTAAATCAATGGCTTTAGATATTACTAATTCATCTTTTAATCCGATAGGATAAAAGACAGTTTCTATATTATGATATCCGTCCGGTCGCTTTTCAACGACATGCAAACCGATATTGATTTTGGCATTGGGATAAAGATGCATCTGATTTTTTGTTGTGTGATGTGCAAAGATAAGCTTATCTTTGTAAACAATTTCATCTCTTTAAGGGTTAAGTAATTTTACCATCAATTCTGTAATAATGCAAAAACAACAATATATCCGCAAACCTGAGTGGTTGCGCAATAAACTTTATAGTGTAGATCAGTATTCGACTGTGAACAGCTTGATTAAGGAAAAAGGCTTACATACCATTTGCACAAGTGGTAAATGTCCCAATCAAAGCGAGTGCTGGGGTCGTGGGACTGCTACTTTGATGATTTTAGGTGACATCTGTACCCGCGCTTGTAAATTCTGTAATACCATTACCGGTAAACCTTTGCCGCCCAATCCTTACGAACCACGTATGGTGGCTGATATGATCAAGGAATTAAGTCTGAAACATGCCGTCATCACTTCCGTTGACCGTGACGACTTAAAAGACTATGGGGCTGCATTCTGGGCTGAAACAATCCGTACAATTAAAAAAGTAAACCCCAATACAACTTTAGAAGTGTTGATACCGGATTTTAACGGCAAGACTGAACTGATAGACCTTATCATTGATGAAAAGCCCAACGTGATTTCGCATAATTTGGAAACGGTCAGGCGCATTACACCTTTAGTACGCTCCCGTGCCAAATACGAAAGAAGTTTAGATGTATTGGAACATATTGCCTCTCGTGGTTACAGAGCCAAAACAGGCATTATGCTCGGATTGGGAGAAACAGAAGAAGAAATTTTTGAACTGATGGACGATGCACGGGCACA
The DNA here is from genome assembly GCA_964582935.1 of uncultured Paludibacter sp. Classification (GTDB taxonomy): domain Bacteria; phylum Bacteroidota; class Bacteroidia; order Bacteroidales; family Paludibacteraceae; genus Paludibacter. Next base: position 3,354 of record CAZOUH010000042.1, on the reverse strand, counting down.
CAACTGCTCCATACTGACCATTGGTCAATACATGCAACCTTCTCGCAAGCATATTCCTGTAACTGCCTATATCCATCCGGATAAGTTTGCCGAATACAGACAAATAGCTTTAAAGAAAGGATTCAGATTTGTTGAAAGCGGTCCTTTTGTACGTTCATCTTATCATGCCGAAAAGCATGTGTGAGTTTGGCTTATTACCAAATCAACACCCTTTCATCTTCCGGCACAAACAAGGCATCATCTTCTTGCACGCCGAATGCTTCGTACCAAGCGGCAATCTGTGGTAAGGCACCATTTACACGCCATTCTCCCAAGGAGTGTGGATCGGATTTGGTGCGTGATAAAATTTCTTCGGGACGAATATTTCCTGCCCATACATTGGCATAGGCAATGAAAAATCTTTGTTCGGGTGTAAAGCCATCTTTTTCGGACAACGGATTGTCTTGGGTTGCATTTTTAAATGCCTGATAAGAAACCTGTAAGCCGCCGTAATCTGCGATATTTTCACCCAAAGTAAATTTGCCATTGGCTTTAACCCCCGGGGCAACTTCAATATTGTCAAAGAAATCAACCATCACTTGTGCACGAGCATCGAAATTCTTAGCATCTTCCGCTGTCCACCAATCTGCTAAATTACCGTCTTTGTCAAACTGGCGACCTTGATCATCAAAGCCATGTGTCATCTCATGACCGATGACCACGCCAATTGCACCATAGTTAAAAGCTTCGTCGGCATTCATATCAAAAAACGGATATTGTAAGATACCTGCAGGAAAGCAAATTTCGTTGGTTGTCGGATTGTAATAGGCATTCACCGTTTGTGGGGTCATCAACCATTCGTCCACATCTACGGGTTTACCTAATTTAGAAAACATATAAGCATTCTCAAACTGATTGGCACGTTGGATGTTGGCATAATAGGAATCTGTTTTGATATCCAAAGGAGCATAATCCCTCCACTTATCGGGATAGCCGATTTTTACATGAAAAGCATCCAATTTTTCCATGGCTTTCACTTTCGTGGAATCACCCATCCAAGTCAGCTCCTGAATGCGCTCTCCCAATGCAAATTGTAAATTTTTTACCAATTGCACCATGGTTTTCTTCGCTTTCGGTGGAAAATGTTTCTTGACATACATTTGTCCAACTGCTTCTCCCAAAGTCCCGTTTACCGTACCTACTGCCCTTTTCCAGCGAGGCTGGGCTTGTTTCCTTCCTGATAAAGTCTTGCCGTAAAAATCAAAATGTTGCGCATATACCTCATCGCTTAAATAAGAGGCAGCATGGTTTATCAATCTCCATTGCAAATAGTCAATATTGGTATTCAAAGATTCGGTTTCGATGATTTTTCCAACTTCTATCAAAGCTTCTTTCTGTCCTACGCTTAAACTTTTTACATCGGCAATACCTGCAGTAGCAAAATAAACAGTCCAGTCAATTTCAGGAACCATCTCAGCCAATTCCTCAACCGTCATTTTGTTGTAGTTGGCATAAGGGTCGCGCAATTTCACATTGTCGTATGCGGCTGTAGCCAAGCGTGTTTCAATGGTCAGTACCGATTGCATTTTTTGTGCTGCTTCATCCGCAGTAAACTCGAACAATTCAAACATGTTGGCCACATGTTTTTTATAGGCTTCCCGAATTGCAATCGTATGTTCATCTGCATCCAAGTAATATTCCCGTTCACCCATGCCTATACCTCCCTGGTAGGTCTGCACTAAATACTCCCTGCTGCTTTGCGGGTCAGCATCTACATACAGGTTGAAATAGGCAGACACTCCCTTTTCTGCTAATTCGGGAATGATGGATGATAAGGCAGCTTTGTTATTGAGTATGGCAATTTTCTGTAAATCGGCTCTTGCCGGCTTGATACCGTCATGATTGAGCTTGACGCTGTCCATAGCCAAGTTATATACATCAGCAATTTTCTGTTCGATAGTGCCCTTTTTTGTTTTTTTCAGAGCGGCAATTTCTTCAATCAGCACTTTCAATTGCTCGCGGTTGTCCTCCGCCAATTTATCAAAAGAACCAAAACGCGCATACTCATCAGTTAAAGGGTGTAATTCCTGCCAACCACCGGTAGCGAACCTGTAAAAATCGTCGCCGGCAGGGACGGACGTATCTAAATTTTCTAAACGAATTCCTGCAGTTTGCTCCCTGTTGGAGTTTGCTCCGCAACTACTCATCATCATAACGCTAACTATTAAAACAAGAAAAATGTAAATTGAATTTCTAAATGACATAATTGGATGTATTTATGAGGATATAATTTGTTTTTTTTAAAACCAACAAAGGTAATAAAAATAATTATACGAATATTATGCACAGTATAATTTAACTGTACATTATCTTCAATCATCCATTTTACAAGATATTTTTAAGAAATTTTGGGAACCAAATCAAACAATTCTTTGAGGTTTTCCGAACCGTTTCGTTTTGATGTATGACTAAAAGGTTTTGCGCTAATCTCATCATGATCGATCAGCACCTTTACGCCAAATGTTTTATTAGCAGCGAGTTTTACGGCATATTCACCCATTCTTGCCGCCAATATTCTATCTTCAGGAGTAGGAGAACCCCCTCTCTGAACATAGCCCAATACCGTAGCACGGCAAGTAAATCCCGATTTCTCAGTGATCTCATTGGCAAAGTCATGCACATTTAAAGTGTTTTCCGTAACCACGATGATTGCATTTCTTCTTCCCTCTTCCTTATTCTTTTTTAAAGTTTCGATGATGAGGTCTTTGTCTATATTATTTTCGGGCGTAATGATAAATTCAGCTCCGGTTGAAAGTCCTGCGTACAGGGCAAGATCACCTTTTTTTCTTCCCATCGTTTCGACAATTGAAGCCCTTTGATGAGAGGATGAGGTATCTTTAATTTTATCGATGTTTTCTACAACCGTTTTAAGTGCCGTATGGAATCCAATGGAAAAATTAGTGCCATCGATATCATTATCAATGGAGGCAGGGATGCCTATGGTTGGAAAACCCATTTCGTGCAGTTCTTGAGCACCTTTAAAAGTACCGTCCCCGCCAATCGCAATCAAAACATCAATTTCATGATTTCTTAAATTATCGATTGCCTGTTGTTTTACAGTCTCTAAAGCAAAGTCAGGCATCCTGGAAGTTCCTAATATGGTACCTCCTTTATCCAAAATACTCGAAACATCCGAGTGTTTCATCTGTGCAATTTTATTTTCGCAAAGTCCTTTATACCCATCATATACGGCATAAGCCTCCATGTTGTTATAAAGTGCACTTCTAACTACCGCCCGTACAGCGGCATTCATTCCCGGAGCATCACCTCCTGATGTTAAAACAGCTATTTTCATTTTATGATGTTTGTAGAGTT
>CAZOUH010000041.1:0-9648 GCA_964582935.1 uncultured Paludibacter sp. | reverse complement strand
GCATGATTAGCAATTTCCTGTTCATGCGTAATCAAAATGATGGTATTCCCCTCTTGGTGCAGCTGACGAAAAAGTACCATAATTTCCTCCCCGGTCTTGGAATCCAATGCTCCCGTTGGCTCATCGGCTAATAAAATACCCGGTTTGGTGACCAATGCCCGAGCAATCGCTACTCGCTGCCTTTGTCCGCCGCTGAGTTCACTGGGTTTATGATGTGTCCTGTCCGAAAGCCCCACTCTCTCCAAAGCCTCTAACGCAAACCTTTTGCGTTCTTCGGATTTCATACCGGCATAAATCAGCGGCATTTCAACGTTCTGGAGGGCATTCAACTTAGGCAAAAGGTTGAAATTCTGAAAAATAAACCCAATTTCCTTATTGCGCATCATCGACAAGGCATCATCGCCCAATACACTGACATCCATATCATTGAAAAGATACTGTCCGGCGGTAGGTGTATCCAAGCAACCTAATATATTCATCAAAGTTGACTTTCCCGAACCCGAAGGTCCCATGATGGCTACATATTCATTCTTCCGAATCTGCAAATTGATATCTATCAATGCAGGAACCTCCATTTCTCCCATGATGTAGTCTTTCGACAAATTTTGTATTTCAATCAGCATGTGATGTATAATCCTTTGATTGGTTTAACTGCTCTATTTCTATTCGTAACGTATTGAATCAATCGGTTTTAAGTTGGCGGCATTTTTTGCCGGCAGATAACCGAAACTGATACCCACTATCACCGAAAACCCGAAAGCAATGAAGATTGCGTAGGGTCTTATAAAAGTATTGATGTCGGTAAATAAAGAGACCGTCAGCGACAAAGTGACTCCCAACAAAACACCTATCAATCCGCCTGTGATGCTGATGACCACAGCTTCAGTCACAAACTGACTCATGATATCGGCTTTTTTGGCGCCCACCGCCCGACGAATGCCTATCTCGCGGGTACGCTCCATGACAGTAGCCAGCATGATGTTCATGATGCCGATACCTCCCACCAACAAAGAGATGGCGGCAATGGCACCCAAGAGGAAATTATAGATTTGACGTTCTTTTTCCTCCTGGCGCAACAATTCATAGGGTATGACAATATTGTAATCGGTATTATTGAAATGATGCCTTTGAAGAATGGCATCAATCAATTTGGAGCTTTCAATCAGTTTGTTGGAACTTTCCATCTGCACGGTAATCTGCTGTATTTCACTGGTCAGCAGATTTTCAGGACTAAAGCGATTCAGAAAAGCCGATAAAGGCACATAGATATCAGTATTCAAATCCCGCGCAGCCAACTCCCCTACCGTTTCGGTAAATAATGTTTTCGATTGCAGTACGCCGGCAACTTCCATCCATTGATCATCAATTTTAATCATTTGCCCCAACGGATCTTCACTTCGAAACAAAGTGGAGGCTACACCGGCACCCAACACGCAAACCTTCAAACCTTTGTCTTCATGTTCCCGATTGATGAATACCCCCGTTGCCGTTTTAAAATTCATCATATCTATAAATCCGGGGGTAATACCAATAATAGTCGATTTAACAGAGCGATCTGCAAACTTGACATCGGCACTGATTTCCGCTTGTGAGGCTGTATTGACTACACCGGGAACAATTTCCTGAATCACAACAGCATCCTGCAAACTAAGTCCTTGGGAGAATTTCGCCCTGACTTCTTCCAACTCTTCATCCGACATCTTCTTCTCCCGAATGATAATATTATTCACACCCAAATCCTGGTATTTGGCTATGGCTTCTCTCTTGGCGCCTTCGCCGATGGACAGCATCGTAATCACCGATGCTACACCGAATATGATACCCAACATGGTCAGAAAAGACCGGAACTTATGGTCAACCAATGCCCTTAGCGACAAGCGTATGTTTTCTCCGTATTGCATCTGCTAATTTTGAATAAATTCACAACTTACCGTCATCCCCGGTTTTAATCGGGCATCCGACTTTAAAACATTCACTTCCACATCAAAAACTTTTTGGCGTGAATTCAAATCCTTCGGTCGGCAAAGTTTTCCTAAATAACTGACTTCCCCATCAAAAGAAAATTCAGGCATGGCATCCAAACGTATGCTGACTTTCTGTCCGAGTTTCAGCTTGAAATAATCGGTTTCATTGACGGTGGTATTCACTTTCATCCAAGTTAAATCAGGCACATTTGCCATATTGTTTCCTTGATAAATCTCATCACCAATTTTCACCAATCCCCCTGTACGTCTGTTTACTGCGATTTGAAAAACTCCGGAGATAGGAGTCCGTATGGTCAGGGATGGCAAAATATTATAGGCATGTTCGATTTCATTCTTCAACTGCTGAAGTTTAATTTGTTCGATACGCATCGTGGTAACTTCAAGGTTCTTACTCACTTCGATCAGCTTCTTAATTTTATTCAAGCTGATGGTGGCTTGTTCAAACTCCAATTCTTTAATTTTGATGATTCTGGGATTTTCAAACTGAGAAGATTCTAATTCTATTTTCTTCAGATTATAGGCTGCTTGCTCATTTTTAAAACGAGACTCTAATTCTTGCACCCGATTTTGTCTATCCACATAATATTTTTCCAACACCGCTTGCTGCGTCTCTAATTGACTCTCTCTGTCGATAATATACTTTTTGACTTCCGTTGGATCTAATTGAATGATAGAGTCACCTGCCTGCACCACAGCACCATGTTCTAAAATCCCGATTACTTTCATCATTGACCAATACCTGCCGTAGCGCGCCATCACAAAAGAACGCGAATCGATGGCTGCAAGCTCTCCCGTTTCAACAATTTTCGTCCCTGTACGCAACCGCCTATCCGCATCTTGCTCCTCCTGCTGACTGCCACATGCATGTAGAAGAAGGACTGTCCCTGTGATCAGGATAAAAACAAATAGTTTTTTAGTCTCCATATCAATCTTCTTTTTGCGTATCAGATTTGTCATCTTCCTCAGAAGCAAAGGGATCCATCAAAGCGACCTGATCGTTTTCTCCCAATCCCTCAATAATGACAATGTAATTTTTATTACTTTCTCCGGTAATGACCCCTATTTTTTCAAAGCCTCCAATCACTTTTTTATACACAAAACCCTGATCGCCTTCTGTTTTGAGGGCTTCGATAGGAATGTACAAGGCATTTTCAATTTTCCCCAACTCAATACGACAACTAACGGTCAAACCGGGTAATAATTTTTCATCATTACCCCTGATGTTGATTTCTACGGGAAACACCTTCACTTTAGATTTATTATCCTTGTTAACAGCAAGATTCGCTATCTTGTGAACCTCTCCTTCAAAAGTACTTTCAGAAAAAGCATCAGGTTTTATTTCAACCGGTAATCCGGTATCTATCTTGGCTATATCAACTTCATTGATTTTTACATTTGCCCGCAGGGCTGACAAATCGGGAAGTTGAATCAAGGGAAAGCCCGACCAGCACTGATCACCTACCTGGAACTTACTGCCGGTAGTCCAATTTTGATTGATGATGGCAATGCCCGAAGAAGGAGAGATGAGGTGCATTTTATCTAAAGTTTCAAAAGCCTCTGCCAAACGATTCCTGTCTTGGTTGATGGATAGTTTTTTCTGTTTGATCTCTTCTTTCTGAATTTTCAGGCGGTTGTCGATTTGTTCTTGCGCCCTGTCTAAGGCAATAGCAGCTCTGTCTAAATTAAGTTCTATTTCTTTTTTCTTGACGTCTGATTCATAAGCAGCAGATTCAAAACGGATTTTGGAAATTTCGTATGACAAACGAGTCACTTCCATATCGGCACGCAGCTCTTCCATATCCGATTCATGTTGCACTTCCATCCTTTCCAACTCTGCTAAACTCATCTCTAACCTGGCTTCAGCCTCCACAATGCTTTTTCTGACTTCCGTCGGATCAAATACCACCAAGGTATCGCCTACATGCACTTCTGTACCGTCTTTTACGATTTGCGTGATTTTCAGGTTACCATACCTCCACGAGATATTGGGGGAAATGATGTTGATGGAGTTGATGGCTTCCAATTCTCCTTCTTCGTATAATTCTATATAAAAATCACCTTTGATAACCTTGGCTATCGGGACCTCTTCGTTTTTTTGTGTCTTACATCCGGAATTCAATCCTGCACCAATCAGGACTAATAAAAAGATGTAGTAAATTTTGATGGAAAAGTTCATATGCATTATTCATTATGTAATTCAGGTGATACAACAAGGGACTGATCAGCTCGATTTGCTTGGAACAAGCGCACAACAGAATCCGGTAAAAATGTTTTTATTTTGATGTTGGAGCTTGGGGGTTTCAAAAGGGCTATTTGGTCTTGTTCAACTAATCCTGCTGCAACCACAGCTGATTTTAAAGATGAGTTTGTCGTTATAATCTGACGCATCTCGTAAAATTTATTTTTCTTTACATATACCACCTTAGCAGAGTCTTCCTCAAAAATCGCAATACGAGGTACTACAATCGTATCTTTTATTTGTTCTAAATGTATATTGCAAATGGCTGATAAGCCCAGTGGTATCAATACTTCAGCACTATCTACCGATGCCTCAACCTCAAAATACTTCACTTTGGATCCGGGTCCCAGGGGACTTCCTACCGGAGTTTTCATCACGATCTCTCCAAAAGCCCGTAGTTCCGGCATCGCATCAAAGGTATAAGTCACTCGATTGCCCGGATTCATTTGCTTATATTCACTTTCCGAAGCCTTAAGCCGGACCTTTACTTCTTCCATATCCGGTATGACAATCAATGGAAGACCCTCCCACACACGATCTCCTTCAAGGATCTTTTTTCCGGTTAACCAATGTACTGAGCGTGTTGCCAAGCCACTTTTAGGACTTTTAATCACGAGCGACTCCATCCGTTCATGCAGTTTTTCAATTCTATTGTTATGTCGTTCGATACGTAACTCATGCTTTTTGAGTTCAGTTTGATGGATAACTCTTAACGTACGAAGTTTTGTTTCTATTTTGTTTTTCTGAATGGCCGTTTTCTGTAATTCAAGCTCTTGAATTTTCCTTTGATTTTCGGAGGAGTATTGCAACTGCAGTGAATCTAAATTGGCAATATTGGCAGCAGCCTCGTTACTCTTGACATCAGCTTCCAACAAAGCAACTTTCAACTCTAAATCAACCTTGACTTTATTCAGTTCTGCCAAAGCATTTTCAAGACTGAGCAAAGCCGATTCATATTCATTGTCTAAATCCTGATCTTCAATTTCGCACAAGACATCCCCTTCCTGTACATAAGTTCCATCTTGAACCATGTAAACCACAATCCCTTGGACTTCAGGAGGACAAAACACATTGGTCGTATAAACGGACTCAACAGTGCCTTCTACAACTAAGTCATCACTAAAGTCAGACCGCTGAACCAAAAAAGAAGGGATGTCCCCACTTTGTGGTGCAGAACATCCATTCAGAATGAGTAAGATGATACAACAAGCAAAAGAGAATGATTTTTCTCTCACAATTCAGAAGTTATTTTTGTCCCGTTTTTCTATTAAACTTTGTAAAGCTGATTATCAATTACATGAATAATCATCGCGCACAATGCAAGGCAAGTAAAAAAAATCGTCACTTGGCTTGACCGAGTTGGGTACAAAAATAATTTAAAAATTACTATAACGTTCTGACATTTAACGTAATTTAGGGTAAAACCCTAATTATTCAATGTCTTTATACCAAAGGAATGACGGAGTTATACCGTCATGATTTCTTTTTCTTTGGCAGCTACCATTTCTTCTAACTTTTTCACATATTTATCGTGAAGTTTTTGGGCTTCACTCTCGCCGTCTTTTGAAATATCTTCCGACAAACCGTCTTTCACCATCTTTTTAAAACGTTCGATGGCATCGCGACGGGCGTTACGGATGGAAATCTTAGCTTCTTCACCTTCTCCTTTCGCTTGCTTTGCCAACTGCATACGCCTTTCTTCCGTTAGTGGAGGAATGTTCAGACGTATGGTTTCACCATTGTTCATCGGGGTGATTCCAACATTTGAATTCTGAATGGCTCTCTCAATCACCGTAATCATATTTTTCTCCCAAGGCTGAATGGCAATGGTTTTGGCATCCGGTGTGGTCACGGTCGAAACGTTCGACAAAGGAACTTGCGAGCCGTAATAATCAACCCTGACACCATCTAAAATCCGCGGATTCGCCTTCCCTGCACGTATGTGCGCCAAGGTTTCGTCCAAATACATCAAGGCAGCTTCCATATTTTCTTCCGCCTGATCCAAAACTTGTTTTACTTCTTGTATCATAATATATTGGTTTTGAATTATTTATTTCGCAGCCTGAACCATTGTTCCAATTTTTTCTCCCATCATGACCTTTTTGAGATTACCCGGAGTGTCCATATCAAAAACATAAACAGGCAAATTGTTTTCTTTACACATCGTGATGGTTGTCAAGTCCATTACTTTCAAATTCCTGCTGTAAATTTCGTCAAATGTAATTTCGTCAAATTTCGTGGCAGTCGGATCTTTCTCCGGATCTGCCGTATAGACGCCATTCACACGTGTCCCCTTTAACATCACATCAGCCTCTATCTCAATGGCTCTGAGCGAGGAAGCAGTATCTGTGGTAAAGTAAGGATTTCCTGTTCCTCCTGCCAAAATAGCAATTTCGCCACTTTCGAGTGCAGCCACAGCCTTTTGCTTGCTGTACAATTCACCTATCGGTTCCATGCGGACGGCAGTAAACAAACGCGACCGGACACCGGCGCTTTGCAATGCTGAATGTACAGCCAACGCATTGATGACGGTCGCTAACATCCCCATTTGATCGCCAAGCACCCGATCGAATCCTTTAGCAGCACCACCCAATCCCCTGAAAATATTGCCACCACCTATCACGATGCCAATCTGCACGCCGGCAGTTGCTATTTCAGCTATCTGTCGGGCATACTCAGACAAACGACCTTCGTCTATGCCATGTCCTTTTTCTGCTGCCAAGGACTCTCCGCTGAGTTTCAGTAATATCCTTTTAAATATCATCCGTAAATTTTTTAGCAAAAATAGATATTTTGACTCGATCCTGCAAGTAGCTATTAAATCTTAAAAATTTTGGGAAAATAATTATTTGGTTTAATTTTGCGCACATTAAAACAAATTGTGCAACGCAATGCTTAGTTGCAATTAAAAAATATTATCAATGAACCCTATCCCTATTAAAAGTCATGCCGACTTAGAACAATTTCTCGGAAAAGAAATCGGAGTGTCAGATTACTTAAAAATCACTCAACAACAGATTAATATTTTTGCAGATGCTACCTTAGACCATCAGTGGATACACATCGATGAAGAGCGCTGCAAAACTGAGAGTCCTTTTAAGGCTACCATCGCTCATGGATACTTACTTCTGTCAGTATTGCCGTATCTTTGGGAACAAATCGTGGATGTACAAAACTCAAAGCTTACCGTAAATTACGGCATAGAAAAATTGAGATTCGGACAGGCAGTAACAGTAGGCAGTGAAGTCAGGGTTCGTTGCAAACTGAAATCAATTGTGGATTTAAGAGGCGTTACCAAAGCTGAAATCAGAGCCAAGCTCGAAATCAAAGATAATCCAAAACCTGCTTTTGATGCGACAGTAGTATTTCTCTATCATTTCGAACAGTAAAAACCTCCTTTTCTGTCATAAAACCTGCAAATTTGTCAGGAAACACCCCATTTCTTCGCATGGCATATGCTTTGCCAAAAGCAGCCCGCGAAATAATCTGAAAAATTAACATATATTATTTTAAATAAGAAATGGGAAAAATTATTGGAATTGACTTAGGAACCACAAACTCTTGTGTTTCTGTGATGGAAGGTAACGAACCTATCGTTATCACAAACAACGAAGGAAAAAGAACGACTCCGTCTGTGATTGGTTTTGTAGATGGTGGTGAACGTAAAGTTGGCGATCCTGCCAAACGGCAAGCCATCACCAATCCGGTGAAGACAGTTTCATCCATCAAGCGTTTTATGGGTGAAACCTATGACAGGTTGGCAAAGGAAGTGGCACGTGTGCCTTTTAAGGTAGTAAAAGGTGATAATAACGTACCGCGTGTGGACATAGACGGAAGACTTTACACACCGCAAGAAATCTCTGCTATCATTCTTCAAAAAATGAAGAAAACAGCCGAAGAATATCTCGGACAAGAAGTTACGGATGCAGTAGTTACTGTGCCTGCTTACTTCAACGACTCACAACGCCAAGCTACCAAAGAAGCCGGTGAAATTGCCGGTCTGAATGTACGCCGCATCATTAACGAGCCTACTGCTGCTGCATTGGCTTATGGTTTGGATAAAACCAATAAAGACATGAAAATCGTGGTATTCGACTGTGGTGGTGGTACACATGACGTTTCCGTATTGGAATTGGGCGACGGCGTATTTGAAGTAAAAGCAACCGATGGGGATACGCACCTTGGAGGCGACGACTTCGACCAAAGAATTATCGAATGGTTGGTGCAGGAGTTTAAAAACGATAACAGCAATATCGATTTAAGTAAAGATCCGATGGCATTGCAACGCTTGAAAGAAGCAGCTGAAAAAGCCAAAATCGAATTGTCCAACACGACTTCATCAGAAATCAACTTACCGTATATCATGCCCGTTGACGGCATTCCTCGTCACTTGGTGCGCACTTTAACACGTGCAAAATTTGAACAATTGACGGATGATTTGGTACAACGTACCATCGAACCGGCTCGCACTGCTTTGCAAAATGCCGGTTTATCGACCAAAGATATCGACGAAGTGATTTTAGTAGGGGGTACAACCCGCGTTCCTGCCGTACAAGCTGCCGTAGAAAAATTCTTCGGAAAAGCTCCTTCCAAAGGAGTGAATCCTGATGAGGTAGTGGCAATCGGTGCTGCCATTCAAGGTGGTGTTTTATCAGGCGACGTAAAGGATGTGTTGTTATTAGACGTAACACCACTTTCCTTAGGTATTGAAACCATGGGAAGTGTGATGACCAAGCTGATTGATGCCAACACAACCATTCCTACCAAGAAGTCAGAGATTTTCTCTACTGCTGCCGACAATCAGCCTTCAGTAGAAATTCACGTATTGCAGGGCGAACGCCCGATGGCAAATCAGAACAAATCATTGGGACGTTTCCACTTGGACGGCATCATGCCAGCTCGCCGTGGTGAGCCACAAATTGAAGTAACATTCGACATTGATGCCAACGGCATCTTGAATGTATCAGCCAAGGACAAAGCCACCGGCAAAGAGCAAAATATACGCATCGAAGCCTCTTCCGGTTTGAGCGATGCTGAAATCAAACGCATGAAAGATGAAGCAGCTGCCAACGCAGAAGCCGATGCTAAAGAAAGAGAAAAGATTGACAAACTCAATCATGCTGACAGTTTGATTTTCCAGACTGAAAAGCAACTGAGTGAGATAGGCGATAAAATTCCTGCTGATAAAAAAGCTCCTATTGATGAGGCTTTGGCTAAATTGAAAGAAGCACACAAAGCACAGGACATAGATGCGATTGATGCCGCAAGCAATGCGTTGAACACCGCATTCCAAGCAGCTTCGCAAGATATGTACAACGCTCAAAATGCACAAGCTGGAGCACAAGACTTTGGAAGCCAACAAGCCGGTGGCGACCAAGGCGGAAACCAAGAAGGTGATGTAACAGACGTGGATTTTGAAGAAGT
>CAZOUH010000040.1:0-9989 GCA_964582935.1 uncultured Paludibacter sp. | reverse complement strand
TTCACTTCCCCTCCATCACCACCAAAGGCACCAACATCTCCTCCAAAGAAATACCGCCATGCTGGAAAGTATTTTTGTAATAGCTTACATAATGATTGTAGTTATTGGGATAGGCGAAAAAATCTTCATTGCCCGCAAAGATGTAGGTGGTACTCACATTGGGCGAGGGCAAACCAACCTGCTGAGGATTTGTTACTTCAAACACCTCTCTCTGATTATAACTCAAATTCCTACCTAATTTATAGCGCAAATTCACATTGGTATTCCTATCTCCTATCACTTTGATAGGACTTTTTACCTGAATGGTTCCATGGTCGGTGGTCAAAATAACCTTATAACCTCTTTTGGCAATGGCTCGCAACAACTCCAATGTGCCTGAATGTCTGAACCACGAAACCGTCAGCGAGCGATAGGCATCTTCATCATTGGCTAATTCCCGCATCATCTTCGATTCGGTACGCGAATGTGAAAGCATATCGATGAAATTCAACACACAAACATTCAAGTCATTGCCATCAAGCTGCGGCAATCTTTCAATCAGTTTTTCGCAATAAGATGATTCATTGATTTTATGATAAGAGAAACTGTAATTTTTCCTAAACCTTTTGATTTGCGTTTCAATCAAATCTTTCTCATTCAAGTTCTTACCTTCTTCTTCCTCCTCGTCCACCCATAAATCCGGAAACATTTGCTGTATCTGCAAAGGCATCAAGCCCGAAAAGATGGCATTGCGGGCATATTGCGTGGCAGTAGGCAAAATACTCGAATACATGCCTTCTTCAGAAAAAGTATAAAACTCATTCAGCATTTCACGGATGATTTTCCATTGGTCGTACCTGAAATTATCAATCAGCACAAAAAAGACTTTTTCACCGGCATCCAACAAAGGAAAAACTTTGGTTTTGAAGATGTCCGGACTCAACAAAGGTCTGTCGTCTGGGTTTTTAAACCAATCTATATAGTTCCTTTTGATAAATTTATTGAAAGTACTGTTGGCTTCAGTTTTTTGCATGCGCAACATTTCATCCATGCCGCTATCCGTTTCAGAAAGCTCCAACTCCCAATACACCAATTTCTTATACACTTCCACCCAATCTTCGTATGAAAGCGAATCATTAATCTGCATGCCAATTCTTCCAAATTCTGAACGATAGGAAGATGCTGTGTGCTCCGTCTGAATTTCTTTTCTGTGGATATTCTTTTTCAGGGTCAGTAAAATCTGACTGGGGTTCACGGGCTTGGTCAGATAATCAGCTATTTTACTGCCGATTGCCATATTCATGATATTTTCTTCTTCACTTTTGGTAATCATCACCAAAGGCACATTCGGATTGATTTCTTTAATCAAAGGAATGGTCTCCAAGCCACTTAAGCCCGGCATATTTTCATCTAAAAAGATGATGTCAAAACTTTGCTTTTTGCATAAATCGACCGCATCCTTTCCGTTAGATGCCGTAACGACCTCATATCCTTTTTCTTCCAAAAAAAGCACATAGACTTTCAGCAAATCTATCTCATCATCCGCCCACAAAATTCTGTCTTTTCTCATCTTATCTTGTTTTTTAATGTTCTGTATTCTCTTCAGATGCAGCTTCTATTTCAGCCTTGTACGTCAAATAATCGTCAATTGTAAATCCGGACCTTGTCAATGCAAAATTATGTTCTGAAATCACCAAAGGAAAAATCTGCAATTGCTGCATCAACTTGCGAATATCCTCATCTTCGGAAATTGCTGCTAAGTACCAAGCCGCATCTTCATAATCATCGAAATCATATACCGACAATGCATTTCTGAATGCATCGATCTTGTTGATATTCAATTCAAAATCTTGCAACAGAAACTTAGAAAAATTGAATATCGCCAACTGGAATTGCAAGTCGTATAAGGCATCTTCGGGCTGCGGTGAAATCAGCATGATACGGTGCGGACTTAGCTTGTCAGGTTTAAATGACAAGCCGGTTTCTCCCTCTGTTTCAGCTATATTGACTTCTGCATCACGACGTGCGAGGATAGTACCGTGCGTTGTGCCATGCTGCGCTTCCCTCCCTTGCTTCATCAGCGCAATGATATCTTTGGAAATGCTGCTTACATCACTTTCGGGATAGCTGTCAATCAATTGACTTAAAGTCTTTTCGAAGATATCTTGATCCTGTGTTTTCCCAATGCTGAGTGCTTTCAGAAAAAGAAACTTCGGCATCAGGGAATTCAGGGGATATTTTTGTGCAATCTCATCGACCCTATTAAATACTTCATCAAAGTCATTCCGATTGAAAGCCAGATATGCCATTCTATACAGGGAATCCTGTACTGCAAACATCTGTTGCTTGGTCTCTATGAAATTCGGATCACTTAACAATTGGGCATAGGGTACATCCGGATAGTTTTCGATCAGTCGCATGCGATACTGTTCTGCTTCGGCTTGTTGTCCGAGCTTTATCAACATGAGATAGGATTGATACAAGGCATCAGGCACCTGCCCATAATTTGCAAATCGATTCATATACTCGTCGAAAGTTTTTAAAGATAAGCCATAATCCTCCAATTTGTCTTTATAGATTTCTCCCATACTAAACAGCGCCTCCGACCAAATCAAATTGGAATGTTCTATTTGTTCTTTGGTCTCCGGTATTTGTCTCAGATAAAACTCCGGATTTTGCTCGTCAAGAATTTCTTCTTCTTGCAAAGCAATTTCTTCCAACGGACTGCCATCTTCATC
Organism: uncultured Paludibacter sp.; assembly: GCA_964582935.1. Taxonomy (GTDB): domain Bacteria; phylum Bacteroidota; class Bacteroidia; order Bacteroidales; family Paludibacteraceae; genus Paludibacter. The sequence continues at coordinate 7,272 of CAZOUH010000040.1, read as the reverse complement.
CAATACAATGGAATCGCCGGTCATCACTTCCGGATCATGATCGGCAAGATCTTCTTCTTCAAACAATACGGATGTTTTGTTGGTGCGCCGCCAATTATCTTCTAACTTACGTCTTCCCCAGCGGGATTGAAATTCGGTCTGTCCACTTCTCACCAAATTCGGATTGTAGAAATACCATGCACCCTGAAGGTTGCCACCAAGGAATTGAGGTGCAGCCGATTGCCCTGCCCTTTCCTGATTTTCTTCCTGACGGAGACGCATCTTCTCTTCTTTCTCAGCTGCTAATTTTTCTTCCAACTCTTTTTGGGCGATGTATGCCTGTATGCTTTTCAATCTTTCTTCCGGCGTTTTAGCTGATAGTCTTTGCAGACTGTCTTGCAGCAGCACAATTTCATGCTGCACTACCAATTCGGCAAGGACTTCTGCTCTTTTTTCTATGCGAGGATAATCGGGATATTCTATGGAGATGATTTTTGAAGCTTCATCATAACAAGGCTGTGCGTCAACATATTGCTGCATCCTATAATACAAATCGCCCATGTCAATCAGCACCATCGCTTTGTCCATACCGTTGCGGGTGCTGTTTTCCACTGCTTCTTCATACAAACTCAAAGCTTTTAAAGTATCCTTTTCATGCAGATAGGATTTGCCGAGTGTATAATAGATTTGATCCAAATAATCCCTGTTGTTAAAATTACGCGTCATCCGATTTAATTCCCGGCGCGTATCGTTCATATTGCCCAAAAACAAGCTCGCCCGATTGATGCGGGCATTAAAAGCCATGTCGTAAGGCGGACTTTTTTTAAGCAGTGACGAGTAGGTATCGTAGGCTTTCTTTTTATCGCCGGTCTGCTGATACAATTGAGCCAGTAAAAAAGAAAATCTTCTTTTTAGAACCTTGTCTTTTTCTTTATCATACGCCATCTCCAAAAAAGGAATGGCTTCACGATATTGGTTTTTTTTCAGTAACAAATCAGCATAGAAAGCAGCGTACAACGCCACATTGTCACCTTGCAGTTTTTTCTGATCTAATTTCTGCAGCATTTCTTCTGCTTCGTAAATCCATCCCATTTCGGCATACGAACGAATTACCCACAGCCGACAGGTCATAACAAGGTCTTCATTCTCCTTAAAATGTCGAGCAATATAATTGAAAGTGCCGACTGCACCCAAAAAATCAGCCTTGTGAAATTCAGCTTTTGCCAAGAGCAACCACACTTCATGCATAAAAGGATTGTATTCTTCCTGAGTCATGAATGCTCTGTAGTTTTTTCGAGAGGCTCTTCTGCGACTGTATGTTGGCTTGACTTTAATTGAGCGGGTTTTGATGGCTTTGCGGCATTTTTCAATAGTACGATCCAACTGTCCTGTACCGGCAGAAGCGTTTTCATGTTTGCTGATGGGATACATCGGAATGACTTGTCCGAAATCATCTTGATTAGCTGTGGCAATGGCTTTCAAAGCATCGTCATAGCTTACCCTCCCGTTGAAATGCACATTATAACGTGTGTTAACGGACTGAACAGTTCGGGTAACCGGCGTGTTCTTATTCATAGAACAACCGGAAACAAACAGCAGCGTTAGCAAGCAGAAAATATTATACGATTGAAATTTCAAAATAAAGATGATAAAAAGATGACAACCAGTACAAATAGGATTATAATTGCTCCCTATGCAAAAACTGAATTATAGCTTTTCTATTGTATTTTAACTTACAAAAATAGCTAATTTCAACCATTATTGAGTAATTTTGTGCCGATTTATATTTTACAACCACATTAGTCACATGGGTATTGGTAGAAATCATTGGACTAAGTGTTTTTTAAATGAAAGATTATGTGGGTTCTTTTAATTTTATTAGTCATATTCGGGTTATTGTTGATGCTGTTCACTTATCTGAACAGGAAAAGAAAACCCAACGAAGAGATTGAAGTGCATGTTGAGATAGACGAGGAATGTTGCGGTGCACATGAGGTCTGCGACCGTGATTCCTTGCTGAACTCCGATTTTGAAGTCGTTTATTTTGATGATGAAGAGCTTGATGAATTGGCGGGAGTCAGTCCTGCCGTTTACACAGCAACGCAGCGAGATCGGATTGCCGATGTGTTTTACACACTGAAAGAGAGTGATGTAGCAGGATGGCTGCGCAGTTTGCAGTTGCGGAACATCCAACTCTCAGATGAAATCAAAGAGGAAGCGCTGATGATTGTGCGAGAAAGAAGAACCGTGTAGCCTTGTCAGTTTAAAGTATTCACAACGACTCTTGATTTACTTCTCCTGAAGCGTTTTGCTTCTTTCTGAATAAATATATCAACATAAATACTGCGAGCAGACTGATTATTCCGAAGATATAAGAGTCTGATTTACCAATATTTTCAATATCAACCCAAGTTTTTCCTTCTCCTTTAAAATAGTAAAAGAGAACAGCAGCAGCATTGTTGACGAAATGCGCTATGATGGGAATCCACAAATTTTGAGTCCATACTAACAAATAACCTAAAAATGCACCCATCAGCATGCGGGGAATAAAACCAAAAAACTGAAAATGAATGGCGCTGAAGATGATGGCTGTAATCCAGACTGCCACATGTGATTTGAACTTTGCCTGTAACACCTGCTGGATAATCCCCCTGAAAAAGAGTTCTTCGCCAATAGCCGGTATGATGGCTATTAAGCCAATATTTACCAACAATCCGCTTACATCATTCACATTCAACATTCTGATTGTTAAATCTTCCGCTCTTTTCTCCATGTCAATCAAGTGGTTTTCTAACCAAGAGAGGGTGTCGGGAAATGGAAGTGCATGATTCAACTCACCCAATAAGTTGACAGCAGGGATTGCAACCAACATAACGATGACGGCAAACATAATGTTTGTCCCTGAAGGACTACGGTTTATCCGCAGATAATCCAAAGCTTGCTCACTCCAAATATAAGCCAAGAAAAAAGGAGGTATGACAAACATTCCCAATGATTGGAAAAACTGGGTGAATTTTAATGCTTTGATGTCGGATAAATCGCCCTTGGTTACCCATACCGACAGCAAGGAGAAAAACAGCACAAAAAACAAAGCGACAGCTGTAAGCTGAATAATCCTTGATCCTGTTTTAGAATGACTGAAAATGCCTTTAATTTTCATGCGACAATGGTTTGTAATCATTAAAAAAACTCCTGCCATCAAGAAGACAACAGAAGTTTAGTTTTCTAATCTGACAGCGCGTTAAGCTTTAGGTTTGGCTTCTTTAACTACCATGGCACGGCCGTCCAATTCTGCTCCGTTTAATTCTGCAATTGCTTTTTCAGCACCTGCATCATCCATTTCAACAAAAGCAAAACCTTTCGATTTGTTTGTTTCACGGTCCTTGATAATTTTACATGAAGTCACTTCACCATATTCAGCCATAACTCCTTGTAAATCATTTTCACGGACCCTGTAACTTAAGTTACCTACGTAAATGTTCATAAAAAAATAATAAAAAAATAAATAAATAAAATAAACCTTCTAAGAGCAGCATAAACACAAACCGATTTACGCATGATTCTCAGGCACAAAGGAAAACAAATTATTTTACGTGTGCAAAATATTTGTAAAATATTTTAAATACAATCCGGTTTTAGGTTGCCGGAAGCCGCAATTTGCGGGCGAACTTGACCTTCTCCCTTTATAATCCATTTGTAAGAGCATAGCTCTTCCAATGCCATGGGACCGCGGGCATGCATTTTTTGGGTACTGATGCCGATTTCGGCACCCAATCCAAACTGTGCCCCATCTGTGAAGGCTGTTGAAACATTGGTGTAAATACAAGCGGCATCTACCATTTTGTCAAAAAATGCGATATTTTCCTCGTTCTCACTGATGATGCATTCACTGTGTTTGGAGCTGTGCAGCGCAATATGATTGATGGCTTCCTCAATGGATGCAACTGTTTTTATCGACATTTTATAATCTAAAAACTCGATACCATAACTTGAAGCTTGCGCCTTTTCCAAGAAAGGATATTTGCCTTGCAACACTTGATAGGCGGGTTCATCTGCGTAAATAATGACTTGCTTTTCAGCCAAGTCTTCACACAAGACAGGAAGATCTGCCAATTTATCCTGATGAATCACCAAGCAGTCCAATGCGTTGCAAACACTCACTCTCCGCGTTTTGGCATTGAAAACAATGGGTTTGCCCTTTATTATATCTGCATAAGCATCATAATAGGTATGACAAATGCCGGCACCGGTTTCAATAACAGGAATCTTTGAATGATGGCGCACATAATCTATCAATCCTTTCCCGCCACGCGGGATGATCATATCCACATAACCAACAGCATCCATCAAATCAGCTGTAGCTTCTCTTCCGGCAGGTAATAGCGTCACAATATTTTGATCTAAGCCGTGCTTTGCCAACACAGATTGTATCAAGCTGACAATGGCTGTATTTGAATGGTGAGCGTCAGTGCCACCTTTCAATACACAGGCATTCCCGGATTTAAAACACAAAGAAAACACATCAAAACTAACATTAGGGCGAGCTTCATAGATGATGCCTATCACCCCGAAAGGCACGCTGACTTTAGAAATTCTCATGCCGTTGGGACGCTCGGTTTCCATCTTCACTTTTCCAAGCGGCGACGGTAAAGTTGCCACATTGCGTATGTCAGAAGCAATGCCCTCCATGCGTTCTTGGGTTAAGAGTAATCGGTCGTATAAAGGATTCGCCGGATCCATAGCCGCCAAATCTTTCGCATTTTCATGCAAGATATAATCAGACTGTACAATGGCTTCTTGGGCTATGTCAATTAACACGGCATTGATGGTGCTATCGTCAACCAAATTTAAAGTACGTGAAGCATGCAATGCGCTTAATTTCCAACTCATAATGTATAATTTTGAATTTTATATTGTTTATTCCATGTATAAATAATCATAATGAACCATAGGCTTTTGATTTTTCAATCCAATCAGTTCACGGGCTTTGGAGCTGTTATACTGTACTTTCCCCATGCCTATATTAGCTCCTTTTTCATCTACAATTTTTACTATATCATCTTTTTCAAACTCTCCTGCAATAGCAATCACTCCCACCGGCAGCAGACTGACGGCTTTATCTCCCATCAAAGCTTTTGCAGCGTTGGCGTTTACAGCAATCTCCCCTTTTACAAAATCCTCGCTGTGTGCAATCCATTTTTTAACAGATGAAACAGCATCTGTGGAAGCTACAAAGTGGGTACTGACAACCTCGTCTTTTTCATCCATCAAACGTATCAGGATGTCTTTTTGTTTGCCATTGGCGATGTAAACCTCTATGCCCTCATCGGCAATTTTTCGAGCAATGGCAGCTTTGGTAGTCATACCGCCCCGTCCGAAAGCTGATTTAGAAGTCTGAATAAAATCGTTGATATTATCATTTTTATGAATCTTCCTGATGACCTCAGATTCCGGATCATCGGGTGAGCCTTTGTATATGCCATCAATATTGCTCAAAATAATCAGCGCCTCCATACCCATCATGGAAGCTATCAAGCCCGATAATTCATCATTGTCTGTAAACATCAATTCTGAAATGGATACCGTATCATTTTCGTTCACAATCGGGAGCACCTGATTATCAAGCATCACCCGCATGCAGTTACGCTGATTCAAATAATGTTGACGGCTGCTGAAATTCTCTTTCATGGTCAGCACCTGTCCGACCGTAATGCCGTGTTTCTTAAACATATCCCAGTAATGATTGATCAGTCTTGCCTGTCCTACAGCCGAAAAGAGCTGTCGCTGATCCACCACGTCCATCTTCTTGGATACATTTAGTATACTTCTGCCGGAGGCTACGGCACCGGAAGAAATTAAAACAAGCTCTATACCTTTATTATAGAGTACTGCCATCTGATTCACCAAATTCGACAGACTCTCGATATCTATGGTGCCATCAGCTTGAGTCAAGACATTACTTCCGATTTTTATGGCTATCTTCTTATATTTCATTTTCCATACGTGAATAATTGATTTTTGATTGACTTTACGGCATCTTCAGAAAAGAACTGTTTGTACCTGATTGTCATCTTTTACTCATTATATATTACATGCAATAAAGTTGTACCAACTGCAAACAATGTTTCTTTGCTGATGTTTCGCATATCGTCGTTGACTGTATGCCAATAATCGCCAAAGCCATTGACAGATTGTGGATCGTATTGGATGATATTGGCACTGGGGATACCGGCAATTCGGTTGACATACAAATGATCGTCGGTAATGATACCACCTGCGGCATTGATGAAATACTTATCAAAACCTAAGTTATGCGCGGTGTTCCAGATTTTATCGACTACAAAGCGGGCATAGCTGACGGATATCTGTTCGCGGTAAAATTTGGCATCTTTTGCACCCACCATATCCAATAAAATTCCAAACTGAGGACTGTAAGGTTTAACATGAAGGTTCTTTGCCCAATATTGAGATCCGAGACACCAAGAATCGGTTACATGCGTTTGATGATTTTCCGGTGCTCCATAATCTTCCGCATCAAAAAATATGATATCAATGCCTCTGTCAGGTGCGTCAAGACTAATCAGACGTGCTATTTCCAACAATACACCAACTCCGCTGGCTCCATCATTAGCACCCAATACGGGCTGGTGAAAGTTTTTTGGATCCGGATCATGATCCGACCAAGGGCGGGTATCCCAATGCGCAAAAAGTAAAATCCGATTGTTTTTTTCAGGAAAGAAAGATGCAATGATATTGTGAGCATCCAATTTATCTCCGTTGAAAGCGGTCAATTTTACCTTTTGATTGATAACAGTTGCACCAAATCCTTCTAAAGTACTCACTAAATAATCTGCACAACGACGATGCGCATCTGTATTCGGTACTCTCGGACCAAAGTCCACCTGTTGTTGGATATACCCAAAAGCAGAATCTGACGAAAACACCGGTACAGCCGTTGTCGATTCATGGGATGCAGCGGGCTGAGCTGTGTTCTTACAAGCACACATCAGAAAGATGAAGAGTAATACAGAAATATTCCTTATCATTGCAAAATTATTCATCGAACAAAGATACTGCTTTTTTGTAGAATTATTTTGTTAGCATTTTTTTAGGTGAAAGAACAAGATTTTGGGGATAAACCGCTAAAGATGTTATAAAACATGTTTTTTGGTTTGTTTGCAATCTAAATTAAGTCTTTCTTTGCATGCATTAACTAAACAACACAATCTTTTTTATGCCTTAAAGGGACTAATGCCTATATATAGGGCGAGACTTTGCAAAAAGTCTCGCTTT